>NZ_JAKTNT010000007.1 GCF_022760925.1 Thermus hydrothermalis
GGGGTGGGGATGGGGGTTAGGGGAGGGGGTGCGGGCGTGGGCTCGGGGGGAGGCGGGGTGGTTTCCTCGGCCAGGAAGTCCTCCTCCGCCAAAAGCGTTTCGGGAAGGGGCTCTTCCTCGGCGAGGAGGGCGGCGAGCTCCTCCACCGGGGTGGTTTCCGCCGGCCCCGCCGGGGAGGGCTCCTCGGCCAGGAGGGCTTCCAATTCCTCGTCCAGGGGGCTTGGCGTAGGGGGTTCTAGGGCCTCCTCCGGGAGGGGGGCCAGGTCCTCTTCGGGAACCGGGGGCGGGGGCTCCTCTGCCAGAAGGACCTCGTCCTCCAGGTCTAGCTCCAGGTCCATCTCCTCCAGGACCGGCTCCAAGTCTAGGGCCTCCTCTTCCAACTCTTCCAACTGCACCGTGGGGGTTTTGGGGGGCTCGGGGAGGAGCTCCGAGAGGTCCACCCCCTCCTTCCCCAGGGCCTCCTGGGCCCGCCTTAGGTCTTCCTCCGGCAAGACGGGGGGCGGCTCCTCCGGCATGGGGGGCAGGTCCACCTCTCCCGCCATCACCTTGGCCAAAAAGGCCAGGATATCCCGCTCCACGATGGTGCCCTCGGGGCCCGTGCCTTGAAGGCGGCGCCAGTCAATGCCGTTTTCCTCGGCGAGCCGCCTTGCCAGGGGCGTGATCTTGGGTTCTTCCATCTTGGCCCTATGATAGCAGGGTGGAGGCGCGTTTTGCCGAGCTTTTGGCCGGGTACTGCCTCGAGGCGGGCCCCGGCGAGACCGTCCTGGTGGAGGCGGAAACCCCGGCCCTTCCCCTCATCCCCCACCTGAAGCGGGCCCTCCTCGCCCGGGGGGCCTACCCCCTTTTCCGCCTGGCCTACCCCGGGGAGGAGCGGGACTTCCTCCTCCATGGGGGAGCGTGGCTGGAGAGGATCCCCGAGGCCGAATGGGCCCTCTACGAGAAGGCGGACAAGTTCTTGCGGGTCCTTTCGGCGGAAAACCCCCTGGAGGGGGCCGGCTTGGACCCCGAGCTTGCTTTGCGCCAAAGGCGGGCCTGGCGGCCCTTGCAGGAGATGCGCCTGAGGAAGCGCTGGACCCTCACCCTCTACCCCACCGTGGGCTACGCCGTGGGGGCGGGGATGGGCACGGAGGCGTTTAGGGCTTACCTGGAAAGGGCGCTTTTCCTGGACCAGGAGGACCCCATCGCCGCCTGGAAAGCCCTTTCCCGCTTCCAGGAGGCCCTCATCCGGAGGCTTTCCCAGGGGAAAGAGCTCCGCATCCTGGCCCCGGGCACGGACCTTACCCTTTCCGTGGCGGGGAGGGTGTGGGTGAACTCCGACGGGAAGCGGAACATGCCCTCGGGGGAGGTCTTCACGGGCCCGGTGGAGGATAGCGCCCAAGGGGAGGTGCGCTTCAACCTCCCCGCTTTCGTGGGGGGCAGGCGGGTGGAAGGGGTCTACCTCCGCTTTGAGGAGGGGCGGGTGGTGGAGGCCCGGGCGGCGGTGGGGGAGGACTACCTGCTCCGCGCCCTGGACACGGACGAGGGGGCCAGGCGGCTTGGGGAGGTGGGGATCGGCACCAACTTCGGCCTCACCCGGCCCACGGGCCTCATCCTCTTGGACGAGAAGATGGGGGGCACGGTCCACCTGGCCTTGGGCCAAAGCTACCCGGAAACGGGCGGGAAGAACCAAAGCGCCCTCCACTGGGACCTGGTGCTTTCCCTGAAGGAAGGCAAACTCCTTCTGGACGGCAAGCCTCTTCTTTCCGAAGGCCGCTTCCTGGAGGGCTAGAGGTCCTTGCGTTCAAAGATGAGGGCCGCCAGGAAGGCGAAGCCCAGGGTGTAGATGAAAAGGAGGGAAAGCCCAAGCCCCGCCGCCTCGGGCCTTAGGTGGAGGTCCAGGTAGGTGGTGAGGAGGAAGGGCGTTAGGGCGGGAAAGGCCACGAGGAGGCGCATGAGGAGGAGGGTGGCCACCGCCGCCAGGGCGCTTGCGGTGGTGGAGAGGAAAAGCGTCCCGTAGAGAAGGGCCAAAGCGGCGAGGGGCACGAGCACCGCCCCCGCCAGGAGGTGCGCCCTTAGGAGCTCCGCTAGGGCTTTCCCTGGGGCCAGGAGCCCCACCCCGGCGAAGCCCCCTTCCCCGAGGCCCGTGCCGCCGAAGAAGGGGCCAAGCCCGTGGGGCAGGCCGGCGAGGAGGCTTCCCAGGAAACTGGCCCCAAGGAGCACGAAAGGGTAAAGGAGCGTGGCGAAAAGCTTGCTCAAGAGGAGGAGGCTTCGGGGAAGGGGTCTTAGGAGGAGGGTCTTTAGGGTGCCTTGGGCCACCTCGCTCCCCAAGGACTCGCTCGCCGCCATGACCACCAGGAAAGGGAAGAGGAACTCCATCCCGGCGAGGAGGCTTAGGGACACCACCTGCCACCCCGAGGCCAGGACGAGGCCGTAGACCTCCTTGAGCCCGGGGGCCAGGGCCCAGAGGAAGGGGAGGAGGAAGGCGAAGAGGAGCCCCAGGGCCACGGAGCGCAAGCGGAAGAGCTTATAGAGTTCAAAGAAGAAGAGCCTAAGCATGCTTCACCCTCTCCTGGTAGTAGGTGAGGAGGTCAAACCGCTCGGGGTGAAGGGCCTTCACCCGGTAGCCCTCTTGGAGGAGGGCCTTTAACGCCGCTTCCGGGTTCCCCTCAAAGAGGATGGCCCCTCCCTGGAGCCGGGCCTGGGCCACCTGGGGGAGGGTTTTGAGGAGGGCCAGGGCCCCTTCCGGGGGGTGGGCCTCGAGGCGGTACACTTCCCGCCCGGAAAGCGCCACCTCGTCCAAAAGCCTTCCCCCGCCCAGGATCCCCACCTTGTGGGCGTACTGGCTCACCTCCTGCAGGTGGTGGGTGGAAAGGAGGACCGCCACCCCTTCCCGGGAGAGCTCCCTTAAGAGCCCATGGACCAGCTCCACCCCCTCGGGGTCCAGGCCGCTCGTGGGCTCGTCCAGGACCAGGACCTTGGGCCGGTGGAGGATGGCCGCCGCCAGGCCCAGGCGCTGCCGCTGCCCTAGGGAGTAGCTCCCCACCTTCTGGTCCGCCACTGCCAGGAGCTTTAGACGGGCCAGCACCTCGCCGATGCGGCTTTCCTCCTTAACCCCGGCCAAGTAGGCCTGCAAGCGGAGGTTTTCCCGCCCCGTGAGGTAGGGGTAGAAGGCCGCCGGGGCCTCCACCACTGCTCCCAGGTAGCGCCTGGCCGAGGGGTTCTTGTGCACGTCCTCCCCCAGGAGGAACGTCTGGCCTTCCGTGGGGAAGGCCAGGCCCGTCACCAGGCGGATCAAGGTGGTCTTGCCCGAGCCGTTGGGGCCCGCCAGGGCGTAGACCTCCCCCGGGGCCACCTTCAGGCTCACCCCTTGCAGCACGGGTTTGCGGCCGTAGCGCTTGCCCACGCCCTCTAGCCTCAGGGCTTCCATGGGTGCTATACTACCCAAGCCCCCGGTCCAGCGCGGCGGACCGGGCGTGAACCGGGTCAGGTCCGGAAGGAAGCAGCCCTAAGCGCCACGGTCCGGGTGCCGCTGGGTAGCCGGGGGCAATTTATCCACAGGGTTATCCACAGGGCTTCTGCGCCCTTGGCCAGAGGTTTTCGCGAAAAAGCGCCCTCCAGAAGGGCGCTTTCCCTTACACCCCGGGTTTTGGGGCCAACCGGGCGATGCCCTTTTCCACAAGGCGGCGCACCTCCTCTGGGGTGAAGCCCGCCTCCAGGAGGACGGCCTCCGTGTGCTCCCCAAGAAGGGGCGGGGGCGAAGGGGGGCTTGCGGGGGTGCGGGAGAGGAAGCGCAAGGGGTTGGCCAGGGTGGGGAGGGCTCCCAAAAGGGGGTGTTCCAGGGTCCAGACCGCTCCCCGCGCCTCCGCCTGGGGGTCCTGGAAGGCCTCCGAAAGGTCGTTCACCGGGGCGGCGGGGACGCCCGCTTCCTGGAGGCGCTTAAGCCAGTGGGCCCTGGGCTTGGTCTTGAGGACCTGGGTGATGGCCTCCACCACCTCTTCCCGGTGCGTTACCCGCTCGGGGTTGGTGGGGAAGCGCTCCTGGAGCTCGGGAAGCCCCAGGACCTGGCAGAGCCTCCCAAACTGCTCGTCGTTTCCCACGGCCAAGACGAGCCAACCGTCCTCCGCGGGGAAGGCCCCGTAGGGGACGATCTGGGCGTGGGCGTTGCCGAGCCTTTTGGGGGGTTTTCCCGTGAGGAGGTAGCTTTGGCCCAGGTTGGCCAGGGCGAAGAGCCCCACGTCAAAGAGGGAGAGGTCTATGTGCTGGCCCAGGCCGCTCCGTTCCCTTTCCCATAGGGCGGCGAGCACCGCTATGGCCCCCATCATTCCCGTCATCACGTCAATCCAGGCCACCCCCACCTTCATGGGGGGGCCTTGGGGCTCCCCGGTCACGGACATGATGCCGGTGTAGCCCTGGAGGGCGGCGTCGTAACCGGGTTCCTTGGCCCGGGGGCCGGTTTGACCGAAGCCGGTGAGGGAGAGGTAGACGAGGCGGGGGTTTAGGGCGCTTAGGCGGGCGTAATCCAGGCCGTAGCGAGCGAGGTCCCCCGTCTTGAAGTTTTCCACCAGCACGTCGGCTTCCCTGGCCAGGCGCCGCACCGCTTCCTGGCCTTCCGGGTGCTTGAGGTCCAGGGCCACGCTCCTTTTGCCCCGGTTCACCGAGAGGAAGTAGGCGCTTTCCCCCTGGCGGAAGGGAGGGCCCCAGCCTCGGGTTTCATCCCCCCAGGGGGGTTCCACCTTGATGACCTCCGCCCCCAGGTCCGCCAGGATCATGGTGCAAAGGGGCCCCGCAAGCACGCGGGAAAGGTCCAGGACCTTGATGCCGGAAAGGGGTCCCATGGGGGCATCCTAACCCTTTATAGTGGGGGCGTGGGCCGCTTCCTCAAGCACCTTTTCGTCTTCGCCGTCCTCCTTTTCATCGCTCTTCCTTTCCTCTGGATGGCTTACGCCGCCTTCATGCCCAAGGAGGCGGTGTACTCGGGAGAGCTTTTCTCCCGGATTGGTTTCAGCCTGGAAAACGTTGGGGGGCTTGCCAGGGAGGGCTTTTGGAACCGGCTTTTCTTTTCCTTGGGCCTTTCCTCGGGCGTGGTGGCCCTGCAGCTCTTTACCGCCCTTCTGGCCGCTTACGCCCTGAGGGCGGGGCTTGGGCTTCTGCCCTTTTACCTCTTCCTCATGGCGGTGCCGGCGGAGCTCCTTTTGGTGCCGCTTTACGGCATTCTAAAGGGGTTTGGCCTTCTGGACACCTTCTGGGCCCTGGTCTTGCCCTTCGCCGCTAGCCCTTTCGTCATCTACCTGGTCTACCAGGCCATGCGGGGGGTGCCGGAGGAGCTTCTGGAGGCGGCCAGGCTGGACGGGGCGGGGCACAGGGTGCTCCTTTTCCGCATCCTTTTCCCCTTGGTCCGGCCCACCTTGGTGGCGGCGGGGGTGCTCTCCTTCGCCGCCCACTGGAACCTGGTGCTCTACCCCAGGGTGGTGGTTTCGGACCCGAGGTTTTGGACGCTCCAGACCTGGCTTACCGACCTCCAGCGCAAGTACCCCACGGACTGGGGCCTGCTCTCGGCGGCGGCCCTTTTTAGCGTCTTGCCCATCGCCCTTCTGTACCTTCTCTTTGAACGGCGGGTGGTGGCCACCTTTGAGGAGGGGCTCAAGGGCTAGCGCCTATTGCCCTTTTCCGGAAAACCGCTCCCGAAGGGCCCTGAGCCGCTCCCGTACCCGTTCTTCCCAGCCTTCCCCCGTGGCCTCAAAGAGGCGGAGGCCCTCGAGGGCCTCCGGCAGGTAGCGCTGGGCGAAGCTTCCCTCCTTGTCCTCGTGGTAGTAGGCGTAGCCCCGGCCGTGGCCCTGGGTTCGGGCCAGGGCGGTGGGGGCGTTGCGCAGGTTTAGGGGCACGGGGGCCTCGGGATGGGCCTGGGCCGCCTCCTCTGCCCTTTGCCAGGCGGTGTAGAGGCTATTGGACTTGGGGGCCAGGGCCAGGTAGACCGTGGCCTCCACCAAGGCGAGCTCCCCTTCCGGGCTCCCCAAGGCCTCGTAGGCCTCCAGGGCCGCCACCGCCAGGCGGAGGGCGAGGGGGTCCGCCAGGCCCACGTCCTCCGCTGCCACCCGGATGAGGCGGCGGGCCACGTACCGGGGGTCGGCCCCGCCCTTGAGAAGCCTTGCCAGGTAGTAGAGGGCGGCGTCCACGTGGCAACCCCTAAGGCTCTTGTGCAGGGCGGAGATGAGGTCGTAAAACCGGTCCCCTTTGCGGTCCATGGCGAAGCGCTCCGCTCCCAGGGCTTCCCGCACGCTTTCCTGGCTCACCTCGCCGAAGGCGGCGGCGAGCTCTAGGGTGTTCAGGGCGAAACGGGCGTCCCCCCCTGCCGCCTGGGCGAGGAGCCTTAGGGCCTCTTCCTCGTAAGGGATGCCGGGGAGGCCCCGGGGGTCCTCGAGGGCCCGCTTTAGGAGGACGAGGAGGTCTTCTTCGGAGAGGGGGCGCACGGGAAGGAGGCGGAGGCGGGAGCGCAGGGCGGGGGTAAGGAGGAAGGCGGGGTTTTCCGCCGTGGCCCCGATGAGGGTGAGGAGGCCGGACTCCAGGTGGGGGAGGAGGGCGTCCTGCTGGGCCTTGTTGAAGCGGTGGATTTCGTCTAGGAAGAGCACGAGCCCCCCAGCCTCCCGCGCCTTTTCCAGGGCCTGCCGCACCTCCTTAAGCCCTGCCTCCACGGCGGAGAGCCAGAGGAAAGGCTTGCCCACACCCTCTGCCAAGAGGCGGGCCAGGGTGGTCTTGCCCGTGCCTGGGGGGCCGAAGAGGACCATGGAGCTCAGGTGCTTGGCCTCCAGCATCCGCCTAAGGAGGCCCCTTTCCCCCGTGAGGTGGGGCTGGCCCAGGATCTCGTCCAAGTTTCTCGGCCGCAAGCGCTCCGCCAAGGGTTCCACCCTCTCATGCTAAGGCGGGCGTAAGGGGGAGCGTGGTAGCCTTGGAGGGAGCATGCGCTGGCTCTTTTTGCTCCCTTGGCTTCTCTTCCTCCTGGGCCTTTTGCCCCTGGCGCAGGGGGAAGCCTTAGGCCAGGTGGAAAGGGGGCTTGCCCTTTTCGTGGTGGGCCTCCTCCTGGCAGCGGCAGCGAGCCTTTACTCCCGCTTCCCTGTGGGCTTTCGGGTGCAGTTCGCCCTGGTGCTGGGGCTTGGCCTTTTGGCCTCGGCCTTCGCCTTGGAGAGCGCCTGGGCCTTCACCGGGCGGGAGGGCTTCCTTTACACCGCCCTGGCCGGGTCTTTGGGGGTGGCCGCTTTGGGGGCGGCCTTCTTTCTAGGAACGGGGCGGGAGGCTCCCCTTCTTCCCGCCTTGGAAGGGGTGGGGACGCGGGAGGACCTTTTGCGCCTGGCCGGGGCCCTGGAGGGGCTAGCCCTAAGGCGGGAGCTGGTCTTGGTCTACTTTTCCGCCCCCTTGCCCCCGGAGCGCCTGGTAAGGGAGCTTCGCCGGGGGGACCTCGCCTTCCGTCTGGAAGGGGGGTATCTCCTGGTCCTCCAGGGAAGCCGCCCGGAGGACGCCGCCGGACTTCTAAAGCGCCTTAAGGAGCGCTTTCCCTTGGCCGCCTACGCCGTGGAGCGCTGGCGGGGAGGGAGCTTGGAGCGGGTTTTGGCCCGCCTCGAGGCGGAAAGCCTCCTGCAAACCTAGCGGTGTAGCCCTCTCCCGCTTACACCGCCTTCGGGTGTACGGGTTTTGCCTTTAGCGCAAGTCCTCTGGCCTGGCGGCGGGCTACCCTTGAGGCTAAGGAGGTAAGCCATGGAGCAGGCCAAGGAGATTAGCCAAGCGTGGCAGGAGGCGTTGGAAACCTACGGGGAGCGGGACGAGGAGTAAGCTCGGGGGGCTAAGGCCCCCCTTTTCACTTCCCCACCAGGCGCTTGCGCTTGGCGGGGTCTAAAACTTGTTTCCGCAGGCGGAGGCTTTTGGGCGTGACCTCCAGGAGCTCGTCCTCGGCCAAGAACTCCAGGGCCTCCTCCAAAGAGAGCTTCCTGGGCGGGATGAGGCGGATGTTCTCGTCGGACCCGGCCGCCCGGATGTTGGTGAGCTTCTTGGCGGTGGTGACGTTCACCGCGAGGTCGTTCTCCCGCACGTGCTCCCCCACGATCATGCCCACGTAGACCTCGGTGCCGGGCTCAATGAAAAACCGCACCCTTTCCTGCAGGCGGTGGAGGCTATACAGGGTGGCCACCCCGGCCTCCATGGCCACGGCGCTCCCCGTGGTGCGGGTGGGGATGGGGCCGGCTTCGGGCCCGTAGCCGTGGAAGGTGTGGCTCAGGACCCCTTCCCCCCCGGTGAGGGAAAGGAACAGGCTACGGAAGCCAAAGAGGGCCCGGGCGGGGAGGAGGAACTCCGCCCGCACCCTTTCTCCCCCCTCCATGTGCACCATCTCCGCCCGCCTGGTCCCCAGGGCCTCCATGACCGCTCCGAAGCGCTCCTTGGGGGCTTCCACCACCAGAAGCTCGTAGGGCTCGAGGCCGTCCTTGAGGAGGACCCGGGGCTGGCCCACGCTGAACTCGTAGCCTTCCCGGCGCATGGTTTCCAAGAGGATAGCCAGGTGGAGTTCCCCCCGGCCCCGTAGCTCAAACACCTCGGGGGCCACCTCCAAGACCTGCAGGGCCACGTTGGTGCGGAGCTCCCGCTCCAGGCGCTCCTTGAGCTTCTGCCCCGTGACGTACTTCCCCTCCCTTCCGGCGAAGGGGGAGGTGTTGGCGGTGAGGGTGAGGGCCACGGTGGGCTCGTCCACCGCCAAGCGGGGTAGGGGCTCGGGGGCCTCGAGGCTCGCCAGGGTGTCCCCGATCTCCGCCCCTTCCACCCCCGCCAGGGCCACGATGTCCCCGGGAAGGCTTTCCTCCACCTCCACCCGCTCCAGGCCCTGGTGGGTGTAGACCGCCGCCACCTTGGCCAGGACCTGGCCCCCTTCCTTCAGGATGGCCACCGTTTCCCCCTGGCGCACCCGGCCCCGGGCCACCTTGCCCACCGCCACCCGGCCCAGGTAAGGCGAGTGGTCCAGGTTGGCCACCAGGAGCTGGAAAGGGCCTTCCGTCCAGCGGGGCGGGGGGACGTGGTCCAAGATGGTCTGGAAAAGCTCCGCCAGGTCCTCCCGGGGCTCTTCCCGCCAGGCCCTTCCCTCGCGGCCGATGGCGTAGAGGTAGGGGAAGTCCAGTTGTTCCTCGGAGGCGCCCAGCTCCACCATGAGGTCAAAGGTGAGGTTCAAGACCTCGTCGGGGCGGGCCTCCTTCTTGTCCACCTTGTTGAGGACCACGATGGGCTTGAGGCCGGCCTCGAGGGCCTTCCTCAGGACGAAGCGCGTCTGGGGCATGGGGCCCTCGGCGGCGTCCACCAAGAGGAGTACCCCGTCCACCAGGGAAAGGGCCCGCTCCACCTCCCCGCCGAAGTCCGCATGCCCCGGGGTGTCCACGATGTTCACCTTCACCCCGCCCCAGGCCACGGCGGTGTTCTTGGCCAGGATGGTGATCCCCCGCTCCCTTTCCAGGTCAAAGGAGTCCAGGATCCTTTCCCCCTCCTCCTTCTTCAGGGCCTTGGCTTGGCGGAGCATGGCGTCCACCAAGGTGGTTTTGCCGTGGTCCACGTGGGCAATGATGGCAATGTTTCTAATCTCCATGGGCGCACCCAATCCCCCCACTCTACCACGGGAAGGCGCTTAGGATAAGGGCATGGTGGTGGCCACCTTCTCCCTGGTGGCCCGGGACCCGGAAACCGGGGACCTGGGCGTGGCCGTGGCCAGCAAGTTCCTGGCGGTGGGGGCCGTGGTGCCCTTCGCCAGGGCCCAGGTGGGGGCCATCGCCACCCAGTCCTACGCCAACCCCCGCTTCGGGCCCCAGGGCCTGGCCCTCTTGGCGGAGGGGGCGGGCCCGGAAGGGGTCTTGGAGGCCTTCCGCCGCACCGACCCCGACCTGGAAAGGCGGCAGTTCGGCCTGGTGAGCGCCAGGGGGGAGGCCTTAAGCTTCACCGGGGCCCTTTGCCACCCCTGGGCCGGGGGGGTGGTGGGGGAGGGCTTCGCCGCCCAGGGCAACCTCTTGGCGGGCCCCGAGGTGGTGGAGGCCATGGCGGAAACCTTCGCGCGGGAAAAGGCCCTTCCTTTCCCCGAAAGGCTCTTGCGGGCCCTAAAGGCGGGGGAGGCGGCCGGGGGGGATAGGCGGGGCCGGCAGTCCGCCGCCCTTCTGGTGGTGGGGGAGGGGAAGGGGTACGGAGGGCTTTGGGACCGCTACATAGACCTGCGGGTGGACGACCACCCCGAGCCCCTGGCGGAGCTTTCCCGCCTCCTTTCCCTCCACCGCTTGTTCTTTGAAAGGCCCAAGGCCAAGCGCCCCCTGAGGCCGGAGGAGGTGCGCTGGCTCCAAAGAGTGCTTCGGGGGCTTGGCCTTTACGCCGGGGAGGTTCACGGGGTCTTTGACCGGGCGACGGAGGAGGCCTTTTTGGCCCTCATCGGCATGGAGAACCTGGAGGAGCGCTACCAAGGGGGTCCCGAGGTGGACGAGGCCACCTTGGACCACCTCAAGGGGAGGTACGGGTGGAGCTAGGCGCCGGGGGTGTGGTCTTCAACGCTAAGCGGGAGGTGCTTCTCCTAAGGGACCGCATGGGCTTTTGGGTCTTCCCCAAGGGGCACATAGAGGAAGGAGAGAGCCTGGAAGGCGCTGCGGTGCGGGAAGTCCTGGAGGAAACCGGGGTCCAGGCGGTGGTCCTAGGCCCCCTCTACCCCACCCGTTACGTGAACGCCAAGGGGGTGGAACGGGAGGTGCACTGGTTCCTCATGCGGGGGGAGGGGGAGCCCCGGTTGGAAAGGGGCATGAGCGGGGTGGGTTGGTTCGCCCCCGAGGAGGCCCGGGCCCTCCTCTCCTTCCCCGAGGACCTGGGCCTTTTGGAGGTGGCCCTTGAGCGTTTACCGCTTTGAGGACAAGCTCCCCAAGGTCCACCCCACGGCTTTCCTGGCCCCCGGGGCCTATGTGGTGGGGGCGGTGGAGGTGGGGGAGGGGGCTTCCCTTTGGTTTGGCGCCGTGGCCCGGGGGGATTTGGAAAGGGTGGTGGTGGGTCCGGGGACCAACGTGCAGGACGGGGCCATCCTCCACGCCGACCCCGGCTTTCCCTGCCTTCTTGGGCCTTCCGTCACCGTGGGCCACCGGGCGGTGGTCCACGGGGCGGTGGTGGAGGAGGGGGCCTTGATCGGGATGGGGGCCATCGTCCTGAATGGGGCGAGGATTGGGAAAAACGCCGTGGTGGGCGCAGGGGCGGTGGTGCCGGCGGGGATGGAGGTGCCCGAGGGGATGCTGGCCCTGGGCGTCCCGGCCCGGGTGGTGCGCCCTGTGGACCCCCCCGGCAACGCTCCCCGGTACCAGGCCCTGGCCGAGCGCTACCGGAAGGGGCTTTTCCCCGTGGAGCCCCCCAGGCGCTACCGCCTCACCCTAAGGGGCCAGGACGCCCTCAACCCCTTTAGCGAGCTCCACCTGCGGCTTAAGCGGCAGAAGCGGGAAGCCTTGGAGGCTCTGCGCCAGGTGGCGCAGGGGTTTCCCCTAGCCCCGGAGGTGGCCTTGCCCCTCGTGGAGGAGGGCCTTATTGCGCCCGAGTGAGCCCGGGGCCACAAAAGGCGGGGGAAAAGGGGGGCACCATGGAGCGCAAGATGGTGGAGATTGAAGAAACCGGGCTTTCCTTTGAAACCGAACTAGACCTAGAGCGCCTCAAAGGCTTGGCGGCGGACTGGCTCCAGGCCATCGGCGAAGACCCCAACCGGGAAGGGCTTTTGAAGACCCCGGAGCGGGTGGCCAAGGCCTGGGCCTTCCTCACCCGGGGCTACCGCCAGGACCTAAAGGAGGTGGTCAACGGGGCCGTCTTTCAGGCGGAGGGAAGCGAGATGGTGGTGGTGAAGGGGATAGAGTTCTACTCCCTCTGCGAGCACCACCTCCTTCCCTTCTTCGGCCAGGTGCACATCGGCTACATCCCCAACGGCAAGATCCTGGGCCTTTCCAAGTTCGCCCGCATCGTGGACCTCTTCGCCCGCCGCCTCCAGGTGCAGGAGCGCCTGGCGGTCCAGATCGCCGAGGCCATCCAGGAGGTCCTCGAGCCCCAGGGGGTAGGGGTGGTGGTGGAGGGGGTCCACCTCTGCATGATGATGCGGGGGGTGGAGAAACAGCACTCCCGCACCGTCACGAGCGCCATGCTCGGCGTCTTTCGGGAAAGCCAGAAGACGCGGGAGGAGTTTTTGAGCCATCTGCGCTAGGGGTCTAGCGTCGCCAGAACTGGCCTAGGAGGTGGAGGAGGAGGGTGAGGAGAAGGGAAAGCAGGAGGGCCGAGGTGATGGGGATGTATACCCTTAGGCCCTCCCGCTCTATGCGGATATCCCCCGGCAGGTGGCCGAACCAGGCGAAGAGCTTGGGAAAGTAGAGGAGAAGAAGCCCTAAGAGGAGGAGGAAGAGCCCCAGGTAAACGAGCGCCTTACCCAGTTCCATCCCGCACCTCCAGGTAAGCGGTGAGGGCGGCCCCGAGGAGGCCGGCCTCACCCCCGAGCTTGGCCTTGCGCAAGGGGGGCACCTCCCAGCCCGCCAGGTAGTGGCGGTAGGCGGATTCCAGGGCCTCCCAGTAGCCTTCCGGAGCGTTCAGGGCAAGCCCTCCGCCCACCACCACCGCACCCGGGTCAAAGGCCTTGACCAGGCTGGCCAGGCCCAGGCCCACGTAACGGGCCGCCTGGAGGAGGATGCGCCGCGCTTTGGGGTCGCCTTCTTGGAAGAGGGCGAAGAGCTCCTGGTTGCTGAGGGGGCGGTGGTAGGCGTAGCCGGCTTCCCGCTCCAGGGCCCGCCCGGCGGCCAGGGCCTCCAGGCACCCTTCTAGCCCGCAGCCGCACACCGGCCCCCCCGGGAGCAGGGTGATGTGGCCGAGCTCCCCCCCTTGGCCCCTTTCCCCCCTTAGGACCTTTCCCCCGAGGACCACCCCGCCCCCGATGCCGGTGGAGACCGTGAGGTAGAGGGAGCTCCTTTCCCCCTTGGCCGCCCCCAGGTGGTGCTCGGCGAGGGCGGCGGCGTTGGCGTCGTTTTCCAGGTGGACGGGCTTGCCCGTGGCCTCTTTTAGGAGGTCGCGGATGGGGAAGTCCACGAGGCCGGGGATGTTGGGGGTAAAGCGGATCACCCCCTTGCGGAAGTCCAGAGGCCCCGGGGTGCCGAGGCCAATGGCCACCCCTTCCGCTCCCGCCTCCACTTCCGCTTGCCTGGCCGCCTCCGCCAGGGCCCGCACCACCGCCATCCCCCCTTCCTTGGGGGTGGGGAGGATGACCTTGGATAGGAGCTTTTCCCCGTCAAACACCCCGGCGGCGATCTTGGTGCCGCCCAGGTCCAGGCCCACCACCCTCATGGCGCCTCCTCCGCCAGGATGGCCTCGGCCTCGCCCAAAAGGGCCTCGGGCACCCAGAGGGCCACGTCCCCCATGTAGGTGCCCAAGGCGGCCTCGGGGAGGCCGGAGAAGGGGGTTTCCAGGAGGACGGGGATGCCCCGGGCCTCGAGGCGGGCCTTTAGCCCTTCCGCCACCGGGCGGGGGGCGGAAAGGAGCTTGGCGTAAGGGGTTCCGGCTACCGTGCGGCGTTCCATAGGGTCTCCACTAGGCGGGCGTAGGTCTGGCCGGCGGCCTCCACTTGGGAAAGGAGGATGTGCTCCTTGGGGGTGTGGGCCAGGCTGGGGTCCCCCGGGCCCAGGCCCAGGACCGGGGCCCTGGCGCCCAGGTAAGGGGCGTCGGTGGTGAAGGGCCAGAGGCCCGCCCGTTCCTGGCCCAGGGCCCTTAGGGCGGCCTGGAGGAGGGGGTGGTCCTCCGGCAGGCGGTAGGGGGGCCAGAGGGCGGGGATGGCCATCCGCACCTCCCCCGAGGCCCGCTCCTCCTCGGGGATGTAAAGGGAAGCGCTTCCCAAGGTCTTCAGGCGTTCCAAAAGCCCCTCTAGGTCCGCCTCGGGCTCGTAGCGCACGTCCAGGTAAAGCCGCACCACCCCGGGGGTCTGGTTGGTGGCCCCGGGGTAGGTGTCCACCCGGGTGGGGGTGAGCTTGAGGCTTTGGGGCAAGGGGAGCTCCTTGAGGGCGAGGAGGTACTCCCCAAGGTCGTAAAGGGGGTTTTCCCCGGAGGCCAGGGCGGCGTGGGCCTCCTCCCCCTCAAAATCCGCCCAGACCTCGGCCCGGCCCCGGTGCCCCCGCATGAGCCTCCCCCCGGAGGGCTCCCCCAGGATGAAGGCCAAGGGGCTAAGCCGCTGGGCGGCGTAGCGGCTTCCTAAGCCGCCCACCTCCTCCTGCACCACGGCGAGAAAGCGCACCCGCCCCTTCAAGGGCCCTTGGGAAAGGGCCTCCAAGGCCAGGAGCATGGCTACCAGGGCGCCTTTCATGTCCACGGCCCCCCGCCCGTAGAGCCTTTCCCCCACCACCGCCCCCTGGGGGTAGGGCCAGTGGGCCGGGTCGCCCACGGGCACCACGTCCATGTGCCCGGTGAGGACCACCTCGGGCCCCTCCTCCCCCAAAAGGGCCTCCACGTTCCCCGCCTCGTCCAGGGTGGCGGGAAGGCCTAGGGCCTTCAGGGCTTCCAGGAGAAGCCCCGCCACCTCCTCCTCCTTCCCTGGGAGGCTTTCCGCCTGGACGAGGCGGGAGAGGAGCTTCACCCAGTCCACGCCCCTATCCTACACCCCGGGAAAGCCCCGCCTGGTAAAGGGCGATGGCCAGGGCCACGGAGGCGTTTAAGGACTCCGCCTCGGGCCGGATGGGGATGCGGAAGAGCTCGTCGCAACTCTCCCGCACGAGCCGCCGCATCCCTTCCCCTTCGGAGCCCACCACCAAGGCCAGGGGCCTGCGGAAGTCCAGGTCCTTGGGCGTCTTCTCCCCCCGCACGTCCAGCCCGTAGACCCAAAGCCCCCGTTCCTTGAGCTCTTTCAGGGTGCGGGGAAGGTTTTTCACCTTGACCACGGGAAGCTTAAGGGCGGCCCCGGCGCTCGCCTTGAGGGCCAGGGGGGAAAGGGGGGCGGCCCGCCTTTCCTCGGAAACCACCCCGTGGGCCCCCAGGGCCAGGGCGCTCCGGATCATGGCCCCGTAGTTCCTGGGGTCGGTGATCCCATCCAGAACCGCCAAGAGGGGAGGCTCGCCGCGGGCCTCGGCCAGGCGGAAGGCGTCCTCCAGGGTGGCGTACTGGGGCGCCTCCACCTCCGCCGCCAGGCCCTGGTGGTGGGTGGTGCGGAGGAGGGTGTCCAGCTCAATCCGGGGGACGAGCTCCAAGGGGGCCCCGAGCCGCTCCAACTCCCGTATAAGCCAGGCCTCCACGCCCTTCGCCACCAAGACCCGGCGGGCGCGGCCTTCCCGGATGGCCTCGAGGACCGGGTTCCTCCCGTAGATCCACATGGTCCGAGTCTACGCCGTATGATGAGGGGGAAGGAGGCCTTATGTACAAGACCATCCTTATGCCCACGGACGGAA
This sequence comes from Thermus hydrothermalis, assembly GCF_022760925.1. Taxonomy (NCBI): domain Bacteria; kingdom Thermotogati; phylum Deinococcota; class Deinococci; order Thermales; family Thermaceae; genus Thermus; species Thermus hydrothermalis. Next base: position 15,408 of record NZ_JAKTNT010000007.1, read on the forward strand.
GCCCCTGTAGCTTCCAGGCCCTGGAGCATGGCCTTTCCTTGGCCAAGGCCTTGGGGGCCAAGGTCCACTTCCTCTACGTGCTGGAAAACCCCGCCCAGGCCATCTGGATCGCCCCCGAGAGCGTCCCCTATGGCCTTGAGCTTTTGGAGGACCTGAAGAAGGCGGGGGAGGAGGCCATCCGGAAGGCCTTGGACCTCGCCCGGGAAAAGGGGGTGGAGGCCACGGGGGAGGTGAAGGAGGGCACCCCTATCCCCACCATCGTGGAGGCGGCCAAGGGCTTTGACCTTCTCGTCATGGGCACCCACGGGCGCACGGGGCTGGACAAGCTCCTTCTGGGCTCGGTGACGGAGGGGGTGCTCCACCGGGTTTCCGTGCCGGTTCTGGTGGTGCGTTGCCGCTAGATGCGCCTCCTGTCCGTCTTCGTTTCCTCGAGGCTATCCCCCCAGGACCCCCTGTACCCTAGGCTCGTCCGCTATGGGGAGGTGTTGGCCGAGGAGGGGTTTGGCCTGGCCTGCGGGGGCTACGGAGGGGGCATGGAGGCCCTGGCCCGGGGGGTGAAGGCCAAGGGGGGAGTGGTGGTGGGGGTCACGGCCCCCGCCCTCTTTCCCGAGCGGCGGGGCCCCAACGCCCACGTGGACCTGGAGCTCCCCGCGGCTAGCCTTCCTGAGCGCATCGGCCGGCTTTTGGACCTGGGGGCGGGGTACCTGGCCCTGCCCGGCGGGGTGGGCACCCTGGCGGAGCTTGTCCTCGCCTGGAACCTCCTCTACCTCCGGCGGGGCCTGGGCCGGCCCTTGGCGGTGGACCCCTACTGGCTTGGCCTCCTCAAGGCCCACGGGGAGATCGCCCCGGAGGACCTCGCCCTCCTCCAGGTGGTGGCGGACGAGGAGAACCTGCGCCGCTTTCTAAGAAGCCTATGATGGAAACCCTGGTGGTCCACGTGCCCGACCTCGGCCAGGGGGTGAGCTTCTACCAGGCCCTGGGCCTGGCCCTGGAGGAGCTCGTGCCCCATGAGGCCCTTTTGGTCCCGAAGGAAGGCCCCCTCCTCCTCCTAAGGCCGGGGGCGGGCGGGGTGGAGCGGGGCCCAAGCCGGCCGAGACCCGAGGGGCAGGGCTTCGCCCGGCTCCGCCTGGAGGAGGGGCGGCTCACCTTCCTGGTGGAAAGCCTTGCCCACGAGCGGCTTCGCCTCGCCAAGTACGGCCTGGCCTACCGGGAGGCGGGGGACCACCTCCTCCTCTTTGACCCCGGGGAGAACCCGGTGGTGGTGCGGGAGGGCTGATGCGGCTTTGGCTTTTGGACCTGGACGACACCCTCCTGGTGGACCATGGGGTGAGCCGGGAGGTGCTGGAGGCCTTGGGGGAGGAGGTGGGGGTAAAGGGCCTTTACGGGGCGGTGAGGGCGCGGGCCGAGGCCCTTTTCCGGGAGGCCCCCTTTTACCCGTGGGCGGAACGGATCGGCCACTCGGCCCTCGAGGCCCTTTGGGCCCGCTACACCACCCCGGGCCTCGAGGACCTGGCCGCCTGGGCCTGGCCCTTTCGCGAGCGGGTCTTCCGGGAGGCCTTGGCCGCCTTGGAAGGGCCTTTGGAAAGGGCCCGGGAGCTCGCCGAGGCCTTTTACGAGAGGCGGCGCCAATACCCCCTTTTCCCGGAGGTGCCGGCGTTTTTGGAGGCCCTTAGGGCGAGGGGGGCCACCCTGGTCCTCCTCACCAACGGGGTGCCCGACCTGCAACGGGAAAAGCTCGTGGGTTCGGGGCTCAAGGGGGCCTTTGACCTCACCCTGGTTTCCGGGGAGGTGGGCTTGGGCAAGCCCGACCCTAGGCTTTTCCGCATGGCCCTCTGCGCCTTCGGGGCCCCTCCGGAGGAGGCGGTGATGGTGGGGGATAACCCGGAAAGGGACGTCCAAGGGGCCTTGGCGGCGGGGATCCGTGCCGTCTTCGTGGACCGGGGCCACCGCCCGCCCGACCCCCGCTACCCCGCCCACCTGGAGGTGAAGGACCTCAAGGAAGCCCTGGCCCTCCTTTCGTGAGGCGCTTCACAGGGGCTTTGGGGGCTTTCCGGTAGACTCCCCCCATGCACGAGGTGCTCCTTTTCCTCCATAGCTGGGTCCGCTGGTTCGTCCTCCTCTTTGGCCTTTGGGCGCTCTTCCGGCCCGAGCCTCGCCCGGCCGGCTTCTTCGCCCACGCCCTCACCCTGCAGGTGGTCCTGGGGGTGCTTCTGGCCTTCGCAAGCCCCCTTTTCCAAGGGGCCTTGGCCAACCTGGGGGCGGTGATGGCCACGGGGGGTGAGCCCCGCTACTTCGTGGCGGAGCACTGGGTGGGGGGGCTTGTGGCCTTGGGGCTAGCCCACGCCGGCCTCGCCCAGGCCCGTAAGGGAAGGCCGAGGGCTCGGCTCCTCTTCGCCTTGGCCCTTTTGGCGCTCCTCCTTTCCATCCCCTGGTTCCGGCCCCTCCTCCGGTTCTAGGTAGGCCAGGGCGGCGTAGCCCACCACCCGCTCCCGCCCGCCCCCCGCCTCGGCGCTGGTGGCGTAGGCGAGGAGCCTGGGCCTCCACCCCCACCCCCGGGCCAGGTGGGTGAGGGTGGCCCAGGGGAGCCGGCCGCAGGCCTCCGCCCGGGCCAGGCCTTCTGCGTCCAGGGCCAGGGCCTTTTCCAGGGTCCTTCCGTCCAGGGCCCGGGCCACGGGGTCGGGGTGGTAGTGGGAGAGGTCGCTGCTCGCCACCAGGAGGTCTTGGGGGCCCAGGTGGGGGCGGAGGGCCTCCGCCACTTCCTTGGGGTCCACCTCCCCGAAGAGGAGGGGGAGGATGGGGGTTTGGGGGAGGAGGCGCTGGAGGAAGGGGAGGAGGACCTCGAGGCTATGCTCCTCTAGAAAGGGCGCCTCGTACGCCAAGAAGGGCTTGCCCAGGGCGAGAAGCCCCTCTACCCCTTCCCGGTCCACCGCCACCTCCCCCAAAGGGGTGGCCCAGGCCCGGTGGGGGAAAAGGGCCACGCCCAGGAAGGGCACGAAGTGGCTCGGCCCGAGGAGGAACACCCGCCCCGCCCTTCCCCGCCAGGCGGCGAGGGCCCGGAAGCTTTCCGCCATCACCCGCCCCGCATACCGGTAGCCCGCATGGGGGGAGAGCACCCCCCGGGCCCGGGGCTCCGGCGGGGTGCGGGCCTGGGCCAGGAGGCCCTCCACCTCCCGCGCCAGGGCCTCCTTCTCCCCGGGGTAGAAGTACCCCGCCACCGCCGGCTTCCTCAGGCCCATACCCCGGGGATCCTTCTCCCGCACCCCGGGCAGACGCCAGGGGTTTCCCAAAGGGCCTCCACCCGGAAGCCCCGCCGCCGGAGGAGAAGCCGGCCGCAGTCCGGGCAGTGGGTGGAGCTCCTTTCCTCGTCCAGGACGTTGCCCACGTAGACGAACCTTAGCCCCTCCTCCTTGGCGATGGCGTGGGCCCGCACCAGGGTGGCGTGCCGGGTGGGCCTCAGGTGGGGCATGCGGTAGTCGGGGTGGGCGGCGGTGAGGTGCCAGGGGATATCGGGGGAAAGCCCCTTTAGGAAGCGGGCCATGGCCCGGAGTTCTTCCTCGCCATCGTTGTACCCTTCCAGAAGCAGGGTGGTGACCTCCACCCAGACGCCGAGGCCCACGAGGTACTCCAGGCTTTCCAGGACGGGCTTGAGCCGGGCCCCGCAGATCTCCCGGTAGAACTTCTCCGTGAAGCCCTTGAGGTCCACGTTGGCGGCGTCCAGGTAGGGCCGCATGTAGTCCCAGGCCTCCTTGGTTTCAAAGCCGCTCGTGACGAAGACGTTCTTCATGCCCCGGGCCTTGGCCAGGCGGGCGGTATCGTGGGCGTACTCCACGAAGACCGCGGGCTCGTTGTAGGTGTAGGCGAGAAGCCGCACCCCTAAGGCCTCCGCCTCGGCCACGAGCCTCTCTGGGGGCCAGTCCTCCCCCACGAAGCGGTCCAGGACGCCTTCCGGGCTCACCTGGAACTCCCGGAACTGGGAGATCTGCCAGTTCTGGCAGAAGGCGCAGAAGAAGTTGCACCCCACCGTGCCCACGGAGAGGATGGCCTCCCCGGGGTGGAAGTGGTAGAGGGGCTTCTTCTCCACCGGGTCCAGGTGGACCGCGGCGGCCTTGCCGTAGGTGACGAGGAAAAGCTTCCCCTTCAGGTTGCGCCGCACCCCGCACTTGCCCGCACCTCCTTCGGGGATGGCGCAGTAGTGGGCGCAGGCCCGGCACTGCACGTACCCCTTGGGCAAGGGACGCTGTAGGTCCGCTTCCCGTAGCGTGGCCACCGTCATTTCATAGGCTTCTCATCCCAGAATAGCACGCCCTAGACTGGAAGGGTGCGGCCCTTCCCCCCAGAAGCCGAGGAGGACTTCGCCCCCTTCTTCCCGGAGGAGGTCCTGGCCCGGGGCCTGGCCTATGCCCGGGAGGGGCGGGTAAGGCGGGTTTTCCGGGTGGGGGAGAGGCTTTTGGGCGAGGTGCAGGGCTCGGCCCCCGCGCCCTACCGGGTGGAGGTGGGGCCGGGCCTTTCCGGCCGGTGCGGCTGCCCCTATCCGGGCTTTCCCTGCAAGCACGCCGCCGCCCTCCTTTACGCCTACCTGGAGAGGCGGCCCCAGGACCTCGAGGCCCGCCTGGAGGCCCTTTCCCCCGAGGAGGCGAAGCGGCTTCTCCTCCGCCTTTCCCGGGTGCCGGAGGTGGCCTTTCTCCTAAAGGAGATCCTTGCCCCCGAGGAGGCCTTCCGGGAGGGCATCCGGCGGTTGCGCCAGGCCTTCCGCCTGGGGGGAGGGGAGGAGGAGGCGAAGGCCCTCCTCCTGCGGCTGGAGGGGGCGGGGAGGGAGGAGGTGGAGGCCTTGCTAAAAGTTCTCCTCGAGGCCCCCTTTGACCCCGAGCCCTACCTGAAAGAGGCCCTCAAGCGCTACGGGGCCCTCTCGCCCAGGCCTTCCTTCCTCCTTGGGCTTTACCTCCGCCACCCCTCGGAGGCCCTGGGGGAAGCCTTCTTGCAGGCGGCGGAGGGCATTCCCGAGGAGGCGCTTTCCCTCCTAAAGGGGCAGGACCCTACTGGACGCAAGCGGGCCCTAAAGGCCGAGCTCCTCTTCCGCTTGGGCCGGGAGGAAGAGGCGCTTCAGGTCCTCAAGGAGGGGCTAGAAGGGGTGGAGGACTACCTCCTCCTGGTGGGGCGCCTTCTCCGCCTAGGCCGCCTGGAGGAAGCCCTCTTCTACGCCGAGGAGGCCCGGGACTGGTTCGGTAAGGACCCCAGGCTCCTTCCCCTTTTGGACCTCCTGGTGGCCCACCTTGGCCGGGCTGAGGACCACAGGGCGCGCTTTGCCCTAAGGCCGAACCTGGAGGACTACCTGGCCCTAAAGGCCAAGTTGGGAAAGGCCTTCGCCGAGGAGAGGCCCGCCCTCCTCCGCCAGGTGCGCGACCCGGCCCTTCTCGCCCAGATCTACCTCCTGGAGGAGGACTGGAAGGCCCTGGACCGCCTTCTCAAGCGGGCCTCCCCGGAGGACTACCCCGCCCTGGCCGAAGCCCTTTCCCCTCGCCTCCCCGAGGAGGCCCTGCGGCTTTACCGGGAGGCGGCCTTCCGCCTGGCGGAGGCGGGGGGACGGGCCCGCTACCTCGAGGCGGCGGCGCTATTGCAAAGGGCTTCCCGCCTAGACCCCAAACAGGCCCAGGAGATGGCCCGGGCCCTGGTCCAGGCTTACCCCCGGCGCCGCGCCCTGCGGGAGGCGCTTAGGCCCCTTCTCGGGGAAGCCTCATAAGCCTGGGGAAAAATGGGGGGGTGGAGCGCTTTCCCTGGGTGGAGGTCTTCCGGGGGCTCGCCATCTTGGAGGTGGTGCTCCACCACCTCACGGGCCGTTTTCTCCGGGAGCTTATCCCGGGAAGCCCGGAGTGGCTCTTCCTGGCGGCGGTAAACCGCACCCTGCACTTCGCCGTGCCCGCCTTCCTCCTCATGACCGCCCTGGTCCTGGGGGCGGGGATGCTGCGGGAGTTCCGCCTGGGCCGCTACCTTTCCAACCGCGCCCTGCGCCTTCTCTGGCCTTACCTCCTCTGGAGCGGGATTTACCTCCTCTTCCGTTACTGGGACCATGGGGTTTTCCAACCGGAGCGGCTTCCCCACCAGCTCCTTTGGGGCAAGGCCTACTTCCACCTTTACTTTCTGGCCGTAGCCCTCCAGCTCACCCTCCTCCTCCCCCTCTTTCTTCCCCTTCTCAGGCGGCGCCCGCCAGGGGCGTTCTTTCTCCTGTTGGCCGTGGGCCTGACCCTCCTCGTCTATTTCCTGAACCGGTACTACCGCTTTCTGCCTTACCCCGGGAGCTTCGTCCTCTGGTATACGCCGGCCATCGCCCTGGGGCTTTACCTGGCGGCACACCTAGACCGCCTTCCCCGCGCCTTGCGCCTCTGGCCCCTTTACCTCCTCCTGGCGGGGGTGGGGCTTGGGGGCTACCTGCCCTTGGCCTTGGAGGCCTTGCAGGGCTTGCCCGTAAACACCTTTCGCTACCAAGCCTTCCACTGGGCCTACACCACGGGGATGGCCTTTCTCCTCCTCGCCCTAGCCCACCGCCTGGCCCAGGGGTCCCTCCGGGCCCCCCTGGCCTTCTTGGGCCGGTACTCCCTGCAGATCTACCTACTCCATCCCATGGTGGTGCGCCTTTTGGAGAAGTACCCGGATTTCCCTGAGCCCTTAGGCCTAAAGCCCGCTTTTCTCATCTATTTCCTCTTGGCCCTGGCCCTACCCCTCTTCTTGGCCCGTTTTCTCGCCCGCTTGCGGGTTTCCCCCTTGGTGTTTGGGCGATGAGGGTTCTCTGGTTTTTCCTTGCCCTGGCCCTTCTCGGGCTTTGGGGGGCTTTAGGGCCCCCTGGGGTTTCCTTTCGCCTCGAGGACCAAGGCCTCCGTTACGCCCGGGAAGGGGTTTCCCTTTATGCCCACCTCTGCCGTCCTTCGGGGAAGGCCGAGGCGGCGGTCCTCCTGGTGCCCGGGGGCTTTGGCCCCCCCACGGAGGCCATGGGGGAGCGGTGCCGGCGCTATGCGGAAAAGGGTTTCTTGGCCGTGGTACCCCACCTGAGGGGCCGGGGGAAAAGCGGGGGCGGGATTACGGGCTGCCTGGAGGAGGCGGAGGACCTTGCCCACCTGGCCCGCCTCCTGCCCCGGCTCGGGGTGAGGCGGCACGCCTACGCCGGCTACTCCCTGGGGGCCTGCGTGGCTCTAAAGGCTGCCGCCTGGGAAGGCGCTTCCAGGGGGGTGGCTTTTGTCATCGGCCCCGTGGACTTCGCCGAGCAGGTGGCCCTCCTGCGCCGAAGCCGCCCAGAAGCCCTTAAGCGGTGGCGGGAGGTCTTTGGGGGCCTGCCCGAGGACTGCCCTGCCTGCTACGCCCGGCAAAGCCCCTTGCCGGAGGCGGCCCGCCTCCAAGCCCCCCTCCTCGTCCTCCATGCGGGCAACGACCCCCTTATCCCCCCCACCCAGGCCTGCTCGCTCCGGGACGTGCGGGAGGCCTCGGGCCGCCGGGTCTTCCAGGTGGCCCTGACCCGGGAGGGGACGCCTTGGACGGGCCCCCTCACCAAGGGGCGGGCCTGTCTTAGGCCCACGGGGTTTGGGCCCTTAGGGGAGGATCACCTGGTCCTTTTCCCCGACCTCCACCACGCCGTGGTGCCGGCCATGGAGGCTTTGGTGGAGCGCTTTTTATCGGGTTGGCTAAAGCCTTGACACGCCCCGGGCTTTGCCGCATAGTAAGGCTTGCGGCCATACCTTGGAGGGTTGGCCGAGCGGTTGAAGGCGGCGGTCTTGAAAACCGCTGTGGGCCTTGCGCCCACCGGGGGTTCGAATCCCTCACCCTCCGCCAAGGGCATGGAGAGGTGGCCGAGTGGTCTAAGGCGGCACCCTGCTAAGGTGTTGCACCGGGAAAACCGGTGCCGCGGGTTCGAATCCCGCCCTCTCCGCCAAGCTGGCCCGGCCTCGAGGCCGGGCCTTGGTGTATGGTGCTTCCCCTTCCTCCCCTTAAGCCCTGCCGCTTCCTAAGGCGGAAAAACCGCTTCCTGGTGGAGGCGGACGTGGGGCCTTTGCACCTCGCCAACTCCGGGCGCATGGCGGAGCTTCTCCTTCCCCTGACGCCCTGCTACTACCACCCGAGGCCCACCCCCAAGACCCTGGGCCGGATGGTCCTGGTGGAGTCCCAAGGGGTTCTGGTGGGGGTGGATGCAAGCCTGGCGGGCCGCCTCCTGGAGGCCCTTTTGCGAGAAGGCCACCTGGGCCCCGTGGAGGCGCTTCGGCGGGAGGTCCCTTTGGCCGGGGAGAGGCTGGATTTCTTCGCCCTCTTTGGGGGACGGGAAGCCTATTTGGAGGCGAAAAACTGCAACCGGGTGGAGAAGGGCCTGGCCCTCTTTCCCGACGCCCCCACCGCCCGGGGAGCGCGGCACCTAAGGCTTCTCGCCGCCTTGGCCCGGGAGGGGAAGGGGGCTTATGCCTTCTGGTTCGTGCAACACCCCCTGGCGGAGGCCTTCGCCTTGGACCCGAACGATGGGGCCCTCCACCAGGCGGCCCGGGAGGCCCTGAAGGCGGGGGTCGTCCTCCGGGCCTACCGGGTGCGGCCCACCTTGGCGGCCTTGGAGGTGGAGGAGGAACTCCCTTGGGTTTGGCTAGCCCCCTAGGAGGATCTGGAAGGCCACCATGAGGGCCGCCGCCACCGTGAGGACCGTGGCCACCCCCTCGGCCTCCGCCTCCTTGAGGGCGTCGGGAAGGATTTCCGCCACCGCCATCCAGATCATGGCCCCGGCGGCGAAACCAAGGCCCACGGGGAGGACCGGCCGGAAGGCCTCCACCAGGAGGAAGGCGGGCACGGCCATGAGGGGCTGGGGCAGGCTGGAGAAGACGCTCCAGAAGGCGGCCCCCAGGACGCTCACGCCCCGGGGAATGAGCACCAGGCTGATGGCGAGCCCCTCGGGGATGTTGTGGATGGCGATGGCCAAGGTAATGAAGACCCCCAGGGCCTCCCCGCCCCCGAAGGCCACCCCCACCCCCACCCCCTCGGCGAAGGAGTGGAGGGTCATGATGCCCACGATCATGAGGGCCTTGCGGGCGTCCAGGCCCTTGAGGTCCCCGAAGCTCACCTCCCGGCCTTGCAGGTAGCGGTGGGATAGCTGGATGAAAAGAAGCCCCAAGGCTATGCCCAAAAGGGTGCGGCCCAGGCTGTAGCCCACCCCCTCGTAGATGAGGCCGAAGCTCGCCGCCAGCATGAGCCCGGCGGCGGCGGCGTTGGCCAGGCCCAGGTGGCGCCGGAGGATGTGTTTCGTAAACAGGAAGGGCAAGGCACCCAGGCCTGTGGCGACGGCGGTGAGGAAGGCGTAGAGGAAAACGCTCCAGGGGGAAATGGGTAAAGCCTCCATACCGCCTCTACTTTACTGCAAGCGATTACTAATAGCAATAAGCCAGTCCCGCACTGCCTCCGCCACCTCCTGCTGGTTCCGGTCCAGGAGGAGGTCGTGCCCGCTTTCCGGGAAGACCTGGTAGGCCTTCTCCCGGCTTCCCAAAAGCGCATGGTAGCGGCGCACCCCCCGCACCACCCGGTCCCGCCCCGCCTCCACCACCAAGGCGGGGGCCTTGACCCGGGGGAGGACCTCTGGGGTTTGGCGCATGAGGTGGAGGAGTTCCCCCACCGCCCGGGTGGGGAAGTAGGGGTAGTTGGGGTTTTGCTTCCTGAGCGCTGGGTCTTCAATGGAGTTGGGCCCAGGAAAGCGGGGGATGAGCCAGGCGAGGTAAGGGGCCAGGGGCGCCAGGGGGTTTTTCAGGGAGAAGGCGGGGGCCAGGGCCACCAGGGCCCCCGTGGGGTGGGCCGCCGCCAGGTGGGCGGCGAGGAGGCCTCCCATGGAAAGCCCCACCACTCCCCGGGGCTCGGGGAGGGCCAGGTAGGCTTCCTCTGCGGCGGCCAGCCAGTCCTGCCAGCGGACCCTTAAGAGGTCCTCGGGGCGGGTGCCGTGGCCGGGCAGGGCGGGCTGGGCCACGGCGAAGCCCGCCTCCCGCAACACCCCGGGTAAGGGCCCCAGGGTGAGCACGGGATGGGAGGTGAAGCCGTGCAGGAGAAGGAGGTGCATACTCCAGAATACCCCGCCTGGACGCCCCCAAGGCGGCATGGTAAAACGGGGGAGAATGCTTGAGGGTAACCTTGCGGAGTTCCCCTTTCCTTCCCTGGTGGGCGCCCTGATGAGCGCTGGGCGCACGGGGAGGCTTCTCGTACGCTCCCCGCACCTCGAGGGGGAGGTCTACCTGCAGGGCGGCCAGGTGGTCCACGCCCGGGTCCAGGCGGGGGAGCGGGCCTTGGAAGGGGAGGAGGCCTTGGACCTCCTGGTGGGGCTTAGGCGGGCCCCTTTCCGCTTTGAGCCGGAAACCCTTCCCCCCCACACCACCCTCCTTGGGGGGCTTGCCGTGCCCGCCCGGCTGGCGGAGGCCCAGGCGGTGTGGCAGTCCCTAAACCTCCCTTCGGACTGGGGGTATGTCCTGCGCCTGCCGAGCCAGGGAGGAACGGCGGAACTTACCCCGGAGGCCTTAAGGGTCCTGGCCCAGGTGGAGGGGAAGCGCATCGCCGAGGTCCTGGCGGCCCCTGGGGTCTTGCGCCTCGCCCGCATCCTCCATACCCTCCTCGGGATGGGGGCCTTGGAGGCGGTGCCCGTGGTGGAGGTGGCCCCAGAGCACCTCTTGGTCCTGCCCATCTACGGCCCGGGGCACGGGATCGCCTACGTGGACGAGGCCCTTTATGCGGCGTGGGCCCGCGCCATCCGCCATGCTTTCCGCTTGCGGGTCACCCCGCCTGGGACCACCATGGAGGTGCGGCCTAGGCCCAACATCCCTGGGCGGCTTGGGCTTTTGGAGGAGGACCTGAGGCGCCTGCGCCTCAGGCGTGGGGATAAGGTGGAAGCGGTGCCGGAGGTGTAGCCTATGGATATCCTGACCCTAAACGAGTATCTCAACCGCATCGTATACGGCTTCCCCATGAAGCTGGTCTTCCTGCTCGTGGGGGCTTATCTGGTTATTTTCCAGATCCGTTGGTTTAGCGCCCCCTTCCGGATGATGCGGGTCTCCTTCAGCGAGACCTTCGGGGCCATCCGGGAAAGGGCCTACGGCTTCGGCGGCCAGATCACCCCCTTCCAGGCCACCATGGTGGCCCTTTCCGCCACGCTGGGGACCGGGCACCTTCTGGGGATGCTGGCGGCGGTTTTGGTGGGGGGTCCGGGGGCGGTCTTCTGGATGTGGGTGGGCTACTTCTTCGGCACGGGGACCAAGTTCGCCGAGGCTACCTTGGCGGTCCACTACCGCCGCCGCTTCGCCGACGGCTCCGTGTCCGGCGGTCCCATGTACTACCTTTCCCGGGGCTTGCCCCGCCTCCGTTTTTTAGGCTTTCTCTTCGCCCTTTTCGCCGCCGTGGCCGCCTTTGGCATCGGCAACCTGGCCCAGGCGGGGGCGGTGGGAGGGGCCTTGGTTTCCTTGGGGGTGCCCCCGGCCTTGGTGGGGCTTGGCCTCGCCCTTCTGGTGGGGGTGGTGCTAGGGGGAGGGGTGGCGCGGGTGGCCCGCTTCGCCCAGGTGGTGGTGCCCCTGAAGCTCCTCCTCTTTTTGGTGGCGGTTCTGCCCCTTCTCGTCCTGTACGGCAGGGGTATCCCCGAGGCCTTGGCCCTGGTGTTCCAGGCGGCTTTTACCCCGGAGGCCGCTTTTGGAGGGGCGGCGGGGTATAGCCTCTACGCCGCCATCAACGCTGGCTTGGGCCGGGGCATCTTCGCCAACGAGGCGGGGCTGGGCTCGGCGGCTATCGCCCACGCCCAGGCCCAGGTGGACCACCCCGTGCGCCAGGGCTTCTGGGGGGTGACGGAGATGTTCGTGAGCTTTCTGGTCACGAGCCTCACCGCCCTCACCTTCATCGCCTCGGGGCTTTGGCGCCAAGGGGGAAGCGCCGCCGAGGCCGCCCAGGCCCTCTTCCAGGCCCATCCCCTGGGAGGGGTGATCCTGGCCGCCACCGTGGCCCTTTTCGCCCTTGGGACCATGGTCTCCTGGGGGTTTTACGGGGAAGAGGCGGCGGCCTACCTCTTCGGGGAGGGGGTGCGCTGGCCCTACCGCTTGACCTTCGCCGTCTTGGCCTTCGTGGGGCCCTTGGGGGGCCTCGAGGCCTTCTTGGCCATCTCCGACACCCTCAACGGCCTCATGGCCATCCCCAACCTCCTGGGGCTCGTCCTCCTGGGTCCCGTGGTGGGCCGCCTGGTCTACGGCTTCTTCCGCGGGGAGCCTTGGGTGCCGCCCCGCTAGCGGAAAAGTTCCCGGATGGCCTTTTCCAACTCCTCCCCTGCCTTGCGGTCCAGGGTGAGCTTCACCTTGAGGGCCACGCGCAAGGCCTCCTCCTCCAGGGCCTCCCGGCTTTCGCAGGCCTGAAGCCGGGCGGTAAGGGGCTCGGCCCGGGGGCCTAGGCGGGCTTTGAGGAGGCCCACAAGTTTGGCGCAAAGCTCCTTGGGGCCCTCCACGGGCAGGATGAGCCCCCGCTTGAGGAGGCTTGCCAGGATGGCGTAGGCCTTTTCCCCTAAGCCGCTATCCCGCACCACCTCCTCCTCCGTGCGCCGGCCGTCGCAGAGGGTGTAGACCCGCCACTCCTCGGGGGTGGGCTTCCACTCGGCCTCGGGAGGGCTGGGGTTGCGGCGGAAGACCATGGCTACAAGGAGGCCACGATGGCGTCCACCAGGCGCAGGACCAGGTAGACGAAGACCGCCCCCAAGAGGAGGACCAAGGAGAGGAGAAGGAGGAGGAGGCTGGAGGGCTCCCTAGGTGAGGAGGAGGATGGCGAGGTAGGCCAGGGCAAAGAAGGCGATGAGGAAGAGCATCTGCCCACTCCGTTCCCCCATCACCCCGCCGGGGATGGCCCGCTTGAGCCGGAGGCCGTAAAGGACGTTGTAAACCATGAGGAGAAGCCCGAGGAGGAGCAGGATTTTTTCCATATTCCCATTCTACCCCTTCCACTCCCGGATGGGCACGAGTTCGCCCCCCTCCACCTGCTTCCGCACGGGGCGGTAGCGGCGGTCAAACCAGATCTCCAAGACCGCCCGGTCCAGGCTTTGGGGAGCCACGATCTCCTTGCGCACGTAGTAGCCCCCTTCCGTGGGGCTAATCTCCATGCTCTTGGAGAGCCTAAGCTCCACCACCTCCCCGCTTTTCGTGCGCACCCGCACCCGGAAGGCCAAGGGGCCCTCCGGCTTCACGTGGGGGTCTTGGCGGAAGGGCCACATCACGCCTCCTTGAGGTCGGCCACCCTCGCCCCCGTGAGGGCGAGGAGCTCCTTGGGCGTGGCCCGGAAGAGGGCCCTGGGCGTGCCTGCCGCCGCCCAGACTTCTTCGTGGACCAGGAGATCCTGGTCCAAAAAGGCGGGCAGGGGGGTGGCGTGGCCCAAGGGAGGCACGCCCCCGATGGCGAAGCCGGTGAGGGCGCGCACCTCCTCGGGGGTGGCCCGGCGCAAGGAGTCCTCCACCAGGGCTTCGGCCTTCTTCAGGTCCAGGCGGTTTTTCCCGCTCATCAGGAAGAGGTAAGCCCCCTTTTCCCCCACGAAGACCAGGCTCTTCACGATCTGCCCCACCCCGGCCCCCACCGCCTCCGCCGCCTCCTGGGCGGTGCGGGTGGAGACTTCCAGCTCCACCACCTTCAGGTGGCCAAAACCCTTGGCCTCTAGGGCTTCCTGCACCCGGAGGGCGGAAGGGCTCATAGGGCGTAGAGGAGCTCGGCCAAAAGGGCGGCGCGCCTGGGGATTTCCGAGACCACCACGTACTCCGTCCGTTGGTGGGCGTCCCCGCCGAAAAGCCCCAGGCCGTCCAGGGTGGGGACCCCCAGGGCGGCGGTGAAGTTGCCGTCGGACCCCCCGCCCACCCGGCCCGGCTCCAGGCGGAGCCCCAGGGCCTCCCCGATGGCCTTGGCCTTGGCGAAGAGGGCGAGGCTGGCCTCGGTGGGCTCCATGGGGGGGCGGTTCAGGCCCCCCGAGACCTCTAGCCGGGCCCCGGGGAGGGCGGGGGTGAGGTTTTTAAGGGCCTCTTCCACCCGCCTTACCTCCTCGAGGGTCCAGGCCCTGAGATCCAACTCCACCCAGGCCTCCTCCGCCACCACGTTGCTCACCGTTCCTCCCCGCACCACGTTGGGGCCTAGGGTGGTGCCCTTCTCCCGGTCCTCCAGGGCCGCCACCCGGAGGATCTGGTGGGCGAGTTCCAGGATGGCGTTCACCCCCTTTTCCGGCTCCACCCCTTGGTGGGCGGCCTTGCCCCGGGCCTTTAGGCGGTAAAGCCCCACCCCTTTGCGGGCCACCTTCAGGTCCCCCGTGGCCGTAGGGGGCTCGAGGACCAAGGCGGCCCTGGCCTTCTTGGCCGCCGCCTCAATGAGGGGGCGGCTTTCCTTGGAGCCCGTTTCCTCGTCGGGGGTGAAGAGGATTTCCAGGGCGGGGAGCCGCCTTCCCGTGGCCTCGGCGTGGCGGAGGGCGTAGAGGAGGGCGATGATCCCCCCCTTCATGTCGTAGACCCCAGGGCCCACCGCCTTGTCCTTTTCCAGGCGGAAGGGTTCGGGGAAGCTCCCCTTGGGGTGGACGGTATCGTAGTGGCAAAGCACCAGGACAGGCGCCCCTTCCCCCTCCCGCCGCAGGAGGAGGACGGGCCCTGCCGGGGTGTCCTTGCGGGAAAGCCGCCCCTCCAGGGGCCCGAAGGCCTCTTCCAGGAAGGCGGCGGCCGCCTCCAGGCCCGCCCGGTCCCCCGAGGGGGACTCCCGGCGCACGAAGGCCTCGAGGTCCTTGAGAAACTCGGGGAGCTTGGCTTGCATCCAGGCCAGGGTTTCCATACCCCCATTATGCCCTGGTGATGGAAGGGAGGATGTCCCCACTAGAAGGGCAGGGTGAGGGTGAAGCCGGCGGCGAAGCCTTCCCCCTCGGGCCTTAGGGCGAGGAGGAGGTCGGCGCGGAAGATGCCGTCCTGGCGGTTGCCCACCCGGGGCATCCCCCTGGGGGCGTAGGGGGGCTGGGCGTAGACCTGGCGCTGCACCTCCTCGGGGAAGAAGAGCTGGGTGGCGAAGGCCCTGCCCCCCGCCTCCACCCTTAGGTGCAGGTGGGGGGTGCGGCTTGGGTACCAACCGGGAAAGAGGGTGAGGAAGGCCACCTCCCCCTTTTCGTCCGTGGCCTGCCACCCGCGGCAGAAGGTGCCGGGGGCGTCCACCCCGGAGTAGCGGCCCAGGGCGTCCGTGTGCCAGAGGTCCACCCGGGCCCCCGGCAGGGGGCGGCAGGCGGCGCTTTGCACCCTTAGGGTGAGGCGCAGGGGAAGCCCGGGAAGCCCCTCCCGCAGGTCCTGCCTCCGGGGCACCTCCCGGAGGTAATAGGGGCCTTCCGTGAGGGCGGGGGTGGGGCGGCAAGCCCCCTGGGCCCGGGCCAAGGGGAGGAGGAAAAGGCCCAAAACCGCACGCCTTTGCATCACCGCCTCCTTAGGAGGAGGTCCACCTCTAGCCGGATCCGGTTCTCCACGCTAAGGACGATGGGCACCCGGGGCTGGGTGAGGCGGAACTTTTCAAAGGGGAACTCCGTTTTCAAAAAGACCCGCACCTCCTGGCCCCGAAACTCCGCCTCCCCCTCCCAGACCACCTCCGCCGTCACGTCCCGGAGGGTCAGGTCCCCCACCACCTGGATGGGGACCTTGCCGCTTTGGGGCAGGGGGTTGGGAAGGCCCTTCACCTCCTTGGGGCGGAAGGTGGCGGTGGGGAAGCGGCTCGTCTCCAGGGTGTTTTGCCTTAGGTAGTTGTCCCGGCGGGACTGGTCGCTTTTAAGCTCCCTCAGGTCCACCACGAACTCCCCGCTAATCCGCCCTCCCTGGAGGACCACCCGCCCCTCCACCGCCTTGGTGGTGCCCACGGCGTCGGCAATGCCCACCTGCAAAAGCTCCTCCCTCACCCGGTAGCGGGCCTCCCCCGAGGCCACCTCAAAGGTCTGGGCCAGGGCCGGTAGGAGAAGGGCCAAGCTCCACGCAAGCCACCGCATCCCGTTCACCCCCTTGCTATAAAAAGCGTAGCTAGGGAGGGTTAGACCCAGGTTAGAGGGAAGGGGCGTAAACTTGAGCCATGACCCGGGCCGTGCTCTTTGACGTGGGCAACACCTTGATCCTGGCAAGCCCCCGGTTTTGGCTCCTGCCCTTTTTGGAGGAGCGGGGCCTAAAGCCGAGGAAAGACCCCAAGGAGGCGGCCCTGGCCGCTTTCCGCTTTTACGAGGAAAACCACCTAAAGGCCAAGGACCTCCCCACGGCCCTGGCCCTGTGGCGGGAGTTCCATAAGCGGCTCTTTGTGGGCATGGGCCTCGAGGCCGAGGCGGAGGCCCTTTCCCAGGAACTGGTGGAAAACTGGAAGAACCCCCGTTTCTGGCCCATCACCCCCGGGGCCCAAGAGGTCCTCAGGGCCCTAAGGGAGCGGGGGTATTCCCTGGCGGTGGTGTCCAACTGGGACGCCACCTTGCCCGAGATCCTGGAGGTGGTGGGGCTTAGGCCCTACTTCCACCACCTGGCGGTGAGCGCCCTCTCCGGGGTGGCCAAGCCCGACCCCAGGCTTTTCCAGGAGGCCTTGGAGGCCCTGGGCGTGGCCCCGGAGGAGGCGGTGCATGTGGGGGACTCGGAGGCGGACCTCCTGGGGGCGGAGGCCGCCCGGGTGAGGCCCCTCCTCTTTGACCCCCTGGGCCAAAACCCGAAGGCCCTCCACCCCTTGGAGAGGGTGCTAGACTTCCTGCCATGAGCGTGCGGGCGGCCATCTGGGGGGAGAAGCAAGAGGCCATAGAGGAGAGCCTCAAGGCGGTGGACGAGGACCTTTTCCGCTACATCCGCGACTTCGCCTACGAGGAGGTCCTGGCCCGCCCGGGGCTGGACCTGAAGACGCGGGAGCTCCTCGCCATCACCGCCCTCATCGCCCTGGGAAGCCCCAAGGAGCTCGCCACCCACCTGGAAGGGGCCCTTAGGGTGGGGGCCACGGAACGGGAGGTGCGGGAGGCCATCCTCCAGTCGGCCCTTTTCCTGGGCTTTCCCCGGGCTCTGGCGGCCATGCGGCTTTTCCAAAAGGTGTTGAAGGGCCGTGGTGCTCCTCACGAGGGGGAAGGATAGGGCGCTTTTGGAGAGGCTTGCCGCCTTGGGGGTAAGGGCGGCGGAGGTGGCCCTTTTGGAACAGGTGGACCTCCCGGGCCTCGCCCGCCTTCCCGAGGCCCTCGGGGAGGGGTTTGACTGGGTGGCCGTGACCTCCAAGGAGGGGGCGAGGCGCCTCCTTGGGGCCTGGGAGCGGGCGGGAAGGCCCCCCCTTAGGGTGGCGGCGGTGGGGGAGGGGACGGGGGAGGTCCTGCGGCAAGGGGGGCTTCCCCCCACCTTCCTCCCGGAAAGGGCCACGGCCAAGGACCTAGCCCGGGCTTTTCCGGAGGCCAAGCGGGTCCTCTTCGTGGCCGGGGACCTGGCGGGGGAGGGGTTGGAGCGGGGGCTTAGGGCGCGGGGGGTGGAGGTGGTGCGCCTCGAGGTCTACGCCACCCGGGAGAGGGAGCTTTCCCAAAGGGAGCGCCGCCTCTTGGAGGAGGCGGAGGTGGCGGCCTTCTTTAGCCCAAGCGGGGTGCGGGCCTACGCCCGCTGGACCTCGAGGCGGCCCAAGGCGGCCTGCATCGGCCCTTCCACGGCGGAGGCGGCGAGGGGGCTTGGCTTTCCCGTGTACGAAGCCCCCCGCCCGGGGCTGGAGGGGCTATGGGAGGCTATCCTAGAGGCCCTTTGAGGGACAGGTGTCCCTACCCGGCTTGGGTATACTGGCGGAAGGCTATGGCCCTACCCCTCTACCTGGTGGGCCTTTCCCACAAGACCGCCCCTGTGGAGGTGCGGGAAAGGGCGGCTTTGGACCCGGCCGTGGCCCTTCCCGCCGCCCTCCGGCGCCTGGGCAAGGCGGTGGTCCTTTCCACCTGCAACCGCACGGAGATCTACGGGGTGGGCACCCCCGAGGAGGCCAGGGCCCTCCTTCGGGAACGGGGCGTGGAACCCCGGTACCTGTACCTTCGGGAGGGGACGGAGGCCCTGCGCCACCTCTTCCGCGTGGCGGCGGGGCTAGACTCCTTGGTGGTGGGGGAGGCGCAGATCCTCGGCCAGGTGCGGGAAGCCCTTTTCCTGGCCAGGGCGCACAAGGCCACGGAAAGCCTTTTGGAAAAGGCTTTCCAGTCCGCCATCGCCCTGGGCAAGCGGGCCCGGAGCGAAACCGCCATCGGGGCTGGGGCGGTAAGCGTGGCCTACGCCGCCTTGGACCTGGCCCAGGCCGTCTATGGCGACCTCACGGGGCTTGCCGTGGCGGTTTTGGGGGCGGGGGAGATGGCGGAGCTTTTCCTCACCCACCTCCGCGCCCACGGGGTGGGGCGGGTTTTGGTGGTGAACCGCACGGCGGAGAGGGCCAGGGCCTTGGCGGAGCGCTTGGGCGGGGAGGCCTTTGCCCTGGAAGCCCTGCCCCAGGTCCTGGCGGAGGCGGACCTGGTGGTGGCCTCGGCGGCCGCCCCCCACTACCTGGTGCGCCCCGAGGACCTGCCCCGGCGGGCTAAGCCCCTTTTTCTCATTGACATCGCCCTTCCCCGGAACATTGACCCCCGGGTGGGACGGCTTCCCCACGCCTACCTCTACAATCTGGATGACCTGGAACGGGTGGTGGAGAAAAACCTTAAGGCCCGCCTGGGCGAGGTGCCCAAGGTGGAGGCCCTGATAGAGAAGGCCCTGGGGGACTACCTGGAGTGGTACGCCGGCCACCGGGTGCGGGAGGCCATCCGGGCCCTGGAGGAGAGGCTTCTTAGGGAGGTGGCCCGGGAACTCCCCCACGCCGACCCCCTCACCTGGCACAAGGAGGCGGGCCGCCGGGCCCACCCTTTGATCCTGGCCCTCAAGGCCCAGGCCCGGCCATGACCTCGGCGAGCGCCCTGGCCTTTCTGGGGGTGGCCTTCTTGGCCCTGGGGTGGTTTTGGCCTCGAGGGCTTGGCCTTGGAGCCTGGCTCTACCTAGGGGCCGCCTTGGCGGATGCGTTGTCCAAGGGGGTTTTCTCCGGGCCGGCCCAGCCCGCCCTGGTCCTTGGGGGCCTGCTGGCCCTGCGGGGCGAGGCCCTCGCCCTCCGCCCTAGGCTTTCCCCCTTGCGCCGCTACCTCCTCGCCCTCTCCTTGGTCCTGGGCCTTTTCGCCCTCAAGGCCCTGCCCCATCCCAGAGGGGAGCTTCCCCTTTTCCTCACCCTCCTCCACGCCGGGGCTTTTTTGGTGGCCTACTTGGCCTTGGCCGTGGGGGTGGGGGCGGGGGTTATGTGTGCGCTTCAGGACCTGCGCCTGCGGGCCCACCCGGAGAAGGCCTTGGGGGCTCCACCCCTTTGGAGCCTAAGGCGGCTTGAGCGGGGGTATTTGCGGGTGGGTTACTGGGCGGCCACCTTGGGCCTGGGAAGCGGCATGGCCTGGGCCTTTAGCTACTTCGGAAGCCCTTTGAGCTTGGACCCCAAGGAGCTTTCCGCATTTTGGGGGTGGTTCCTATTTACCATTTACTTTCTTCTGGAAGACCGGCTTCGGGGCCGGATTCGGGCCGCGCTTCTCCTCCTCGCCTACGCCCTCTTCCTCTTCGCCTTCCTGGGGGCGCCCTTCCTGGGGTCCCGGCACCCCTCGAGGCTTCCCCTTTAAATATAGAAACCAACACTTGACAATCTATAAATCAATGGTTTACTCTTTTAAACAGGAGGTGGCCATGGGGCTTGGGCACTGGGACCGGGAGGCCCTCCTGGAGCGGTACCGGGAGCGCCTTTGGGAGGCGGAGCGGGAGAGGCGTCTCCTTCCCCTGCGCCGCCCCTGGCGGGTACGGCTTGCCCAGGCCCTGTGGCGCCTGGCCCAGGCCTTGGCGCCCGAGGAGCGGTGGGAGGTGGCCCGTGGAGGCTAAGGGACCCCTTCTGGAGACGCTACGGGCAGGCGCCGCTACCCCGGAGGAGGCCTTGGGGGGATGGGGCGTGGAGCTCCCGGTGGGCAACCTGGAGGCAAGCCTTCCCGTGCGGGGGGGTGCACGCCGGCTTTGGGTGGGGCTAGGCCACGCTAAGCTCCCTTTCCTCCCTGGCTCCAGGAAGGCGGTGGTGGCCCAAGCCCAAGGGGGCCACGTGGCCTGGGGAGGGAATGGGCTTGGGGACGGCTGGGCCCGCCTGGAGGCCTGGGTGCGGCTTGGCAATCGGGAGCTTTGCCCGAAGGAGGCGTGATGGAAGAGAAGCGGAAGGTCCTGGAGATGGTGAAGGCGGGGGAGATCGGAGTGGAGGAGGCCCTGGCCCTTCTAGAAGCCCTGGGGGGTGGGCCCAAGGCCTCCTCCCCGGCCCGGCTTTTGCGGGTGCGGGTGGACGGCCACGACGAGGGGAAGCCGGTGAAGGTGCACGTTAACCTCCCCCTAGCCTTGGCGGAGCTCTTGGAGAAGCTCCTCCCCGAGGAGGCCCAGCTCACCCTGGGGCGCCAGGGGGTAAACCTGAAGGAACTCCTGGCGGCCTTGGGCCAAGGGGTGCCGGAGGGGAAGCTGGTGGAGATAGAGGCGGAGGAGGAAGGCAAGCCCGTGCGCATCCTGGTGGAGGTGGTTTGAAGGCGTCCTTTGCCCTTCGTCCTCGCTTTCTCTACCTGTGGGTGTGGGTGGGAAAGGTTCCATTGGGGCTCCTCCTTCCCCTTTGCCTCCTGGAAGGGCTCTTCTTGGGGCTCCTTTGGGTGGAGAAGAGGCGGGCCCTCCGGGGCCAGCCCCCTCGGGTTTCCCTTCCCCCTAGGGCGGTCTTTGCCTTGCGGGCGCTTCCGCCCGTGGTCTTCTTGGAGGTGGAGGCGGAGGGGGTGAAGGTAAAGGTGGGACTATGGTGATGCGACCGCTTCCCGTGCGTTGCCCGGTTTGCGAAAGCCCGTTGGCGGCGAAGGTCCTTTTCTGCCCCGCCTGCGCCACGGAGGTCTCCGGGCGCTTCGCCCTAAACGAGTTCGCCCTCCTTTCCAAGGAACACCTGGACTTCCTGCGGCTTTTCGTGAAGGCCCGGGGGAACCTCAAGGAAGTGGAGCGCCTCCTCGGGGTTTCCTACCCCACGGTGCGGGCCCGGTTGGACGCTTTGCTTCGGGCTTTGGGCTACGAGGACGAGGCGGAGCCGGAGGGGGCGGAGGCGGCGCGCCTGGAGGTCCTGGAGGCCTTGCGCAAGGGGGAGATCAGCGTGGAGGAGGCGGTGGCGCGCTTGCGGGGAGGGAAAAGCTGAAGGCCGTTCCTTTGCCCACCTCGCTTTCCACCCAGATCTCTCCCCCGTGGGCCTCGAGGATGGCCTTCACGATGGAAAGCCCAAGCCCCGAGCCCCCCCGTTCCCGGTCCCGGGCCTTGTCCACCCGGTAGAAGCGCTCAAAGAGGTGGGGGAGGTGCTCCTCGGGGATGCCTTCCCCGTCGTCCTCCACCCGCACCACCACCTTGTCCTCGAGGTCAAAGGCCCTTAGCCACACGTGCCGGGCCCCGGCCTTGAGGCTATTGGACACCAGGTTGGCCAGGACCTGGTGGAGCCTATCCGGGTCCCCCCGCACGTACACCTCCGGGGGGGCCTCCACCAGGATCTCCCCCTCAAAGCTCCGCTTGAACTCCTCCCGCACCTCCTCCAGGAGGTCTAGGACGCGCACGGGGACGGGCTCTATGCGCCAGCTTCCGCTTTGGGAAAGCTCCAGGAGGTCGGAAACCAGCTTTCCCATGCGCTCGGCCTCCCGCTTCACGGTCTCCAGGCTTTCCCGCTGGACCTCGTTGAGGGGGGTGCGGCGGAGGAGGTAGCCCACGTGGCCCAGGATGGCGGTGATGGGGGTCCTAAGCTCGTGGGAGGCGTCTTGGAGGAAGCGGGTCTGGGCCAAAAAGGCCTTCTGCATGCGGGAAAGCATCCCGTTTAGGGCCTTGACCAAGGCCGCCACCTCGTCCTCCCCTTCGGGCTCGGGCAGGGGCTCGGGGCGCTCGGGCATGGCCTCCGCCTTTTTGGCCACCCACTCCAGGGGGGAAAGGGCCCGGGCCACCAGGCTTCGCGCCAGCAGGACGCTAAGGAGGAGCACCAAAAGGGCGGTGCCGGCGTAGATGCGGGTGAACTGGGTGAGGGTGGCCTCTATCTCCTCCGTGGGCCGCCCCACCAGGAGGAGGCCCTTCCACACCGTGCCGGCCACGTTCACCTCCACCCGGCGGGCGTAGACGAGAAGGGGAAGGGGCCTCCCTTCCCGGGGTAGCTCCACCCGGGCCCAGACCTCGCCCCGGGCCAGGAGGAGGCGGTAGTCCTCCTCCTTCAGGAGGAGGCGCCCGCTTCCCAAGGCGGGGCTTTTCTGGAGGCTAATCCCCCCTTCCCGGGCCAGGAGGGCGGGGTCTTCCTCGGGTAGGAGCTGGAGTTCAGCGTAAAGGCCAGCGGGAAGGCCCGCCTCCAGGAGGGGCTGCCCCCCCAGGTTGAGGAGGCGCACCACCTGGTTGCTGGCCTCCAAAAGCTCCGCCCGGAGGCTACGGTAGAGGAAGCTCCGCAAGACCCCTTCCAGGGCTAGCCCCAGGACCAGAAGGGTGACGAAGAGGAGGCCCGCCGTGAGGAGGGTGATGCGGGTGCGCAGGGTCATGGAGGAGGGCTAGTCCTCCCTCAGGACGTACCCCACGCCCCGCACCGTGTGGATGAGGCGGCGCTCCCCCCCGGCCTCCAGCTTCTTGCGCAGGTAGCCGATGTACACGTCCACCACGTTGCTTCCCCCTTGGTAGCCTGGCCAGACCTTTTCCTCAATCTCGTAGCGGCTAAAGACCTTGCCCGGGTTCTTGGCGAGGAGCTCTAAAAGCTCAAACTCCTTGTTGGAAAGCTCTATGCGCCGTCCTGCCCGGAAGACCTCCCGCCCCTCCACGTTGATGATGAGGTCCGCCACCCGGATCTCCCCGGTGATGGCCGGGCTTACCCGGCGCAGGTGGGCCCGCACCCGGGCGAGGAGCTCCTCAATGGAGAAAGGCTTCACCAGGTAGTCGTCCGCCCCGGCGTCCAGGCCCTCCACCTTGTCCTCCACCCGGTCCTTGGCGGTGAGGATGAGGATGGGCACGTTGGAGGTCTTGCGGATGCGCTTGGCCACCTCAATCCCGTCCATCACGGGAAGCATCAGGTCCAGGATCACCAGGTTGGGGTTCACCTCGCGGAAGCGGGAAAGGCCGGTGATGCCGTCGTGGGCCACCTCTGTGCGGTAGCCCTCCGCCTGGAGCTCTAGCTCTATGAAGCGGGCGATGTCCTTCTCGTCCTCCACGATGAGGATCAAAGGGGGTTCCATACCCCCCAGGATACTCACTTTCTCATGAGAAAGCTAGGTGTAGAGGCTGAGGACCGCCAGGTACATGAAGAGGCTTCCCAAAAGCACGAGGAGGTGCCAAAGCCCGTGGAAGCCCATCGCGTGTGGCCAGGGGTTGGGGCGCTTAAGCCCGTAGACCAAGGCCCCCAGGGTGTAGAAAGCCCCCGCCAGGGCCATGAGGGCGAAGGTGGAAAGGGGTAGGGCCAAACGGGGAAGGAAAAAGACGGAAAGCCACCCCAGGCCCAGGTAGGCCAGGGTATAAAGCCAACGGGGGGCCCTGAGGAAGAAGAGGCGGAAGGCCACGCCCAAAAGGGCAAGCCCCCAGACCAGGCCCAGGGCCCATCCGGCGCCCTCCCGCAGGCCTTCCAGGAGGAAAGGGGTGTAGCTCCCGGCGATGAAGAGGAAGATGGCGGCGTGGTCCAGCCGCCTTAGCCAGGCGAGGGCCCTTTCCCCCGTCTTTAGGGCATGGTAGAGGGCGCTGGCCCCGAACATCAGGGCCATGGTGAGGCCGAAGAGGAGGACGCCGCCCCAGGCTTCTTTGGGGGCCAAAAGGAGGAGAAAAAGGCTACCCAGAAGGGCTAAGGGCACTCCTACGGCGTGGCTTAGGGCGTTGAAGGGCTCGCGGACCATGCCCAAGCTTACCCCAAGCCCAGGCTCCTTTCCACCTCGGCTACCTTCCGCACCGTGCGCAAAAGGGCGTCGGGGTTGAGGCTAAGGGCGTCAATCCCCCGTTCCACCAGGAAGGCGGCGAACTCGGGGTAGTCGGAAGGGGCCTGGCCGCAGATGCTTACCGTCTTGCCCCGGGCGTGGGCTTTTTCTATGAGGAGGGCGCAGAGGGCCTTCACCGTTTCCCGCCGCTCGTCAAAGAGGTGGGCCACCCGCTCGGAGTCCCGGTCCAGGCCCAGGGCCAGTTGCGTGAGGTCGTTGCTGCCGATGGAGAAGCCATCAAAGAGCTCGGCGAAGGCCTCGGCCTCGAGGACGTTGGAGGGGATCTCCGCCATGACGTAGACCCTAAGCCCCTCCTCCCCCCGCCTTAAGCCCCCTTCCGCCATGGCCTCCAACACCTTGGCCCCCTCTTCCGGGGTGCGGCAGAAGGGCACCATGACGTGGAGGTTTTTCAGGCCCATCTCCTCCCGTACCCGCTTCACGGCGGCCACCTCTAAAAGGAAGCCCTCCTTGTAATCCGGGTGGTAGTAGCGGCTCGCCCCGCGCCAGCCCAGCATGGGGTTCTCCTCCTTGGGCTCAAAGAGGTGCCCCCCCACCAGGCGGGCGTACTCGTTGGTCTTGAAGTCGGAAAAGCGCAGGACCACGGGCCTCGGGTGGAAGGCGGCGGCGATGAGGCCGATGCCCTGGGCTAGGCGGTCCACGAAGTAGGCCCGCTTGTCGCCATAGGCCTCGGTGAGGGCTTCCACCTCCCGCTGGATGTTGGGGGGCAGGGTGTGGAAGCGGGTGAGGGCCAGGGGGTGGATGCGCACGTGGCTGGCGAAGATGAACTCCATCCGGGCAAGCCCCACGCCGTCCGTGGGAAGGAGGCTCGCTTTCAGGGCCTCCTCCGGCGTGCCCACGTTGACCAGGATCTGGGTGCGGGTGCGGGGCAGGCTTTCTGGGTGGGTCTCCTCCACCGCAAAGGGCAAGGCCCCCCGGTAGACCCGGCCCACCTCCCCCTCGGCGCAGGAGACGGTGACCTCCTCCCCCTCGGGGATGGCCCGCGTGGCCCCCACCGCCCCCACCACCGCCGGCACCCCCAGTTCCCGGGCCACGATGGCGGCGTGGGAGGTGCGCCCGCCCCGTTCCGTGACGATGGCCGCCGCCTTCTTCATGATGGGCTCCCAGTCGGGGTTGGTGGTTTCCGTGACCAGAACCTCGCCCTCCTGGAAGCGGTCCATCTCCTTAGGGTCTTTGAGGATGCGGGCCCGCCCTGCGGCGATGGCCTCCCCCACCGCCAGGCCCTCCACCAGCACCTCTCCCCGGGCCAAAAGCCTATAGACCTTAAGCACGGGGCTTTTTTGCGAGTGCACGGTTTCGGGCCGGGCCTGGAGGATGAAAAGCTCCCCCGTGGGCCCGTCCTTGGCCCACTCAATGTCCATGGGGGTGGGGGCGCCCCGCTTCCTGGAGTAGTGGTCCTCAATCTTCAAGGACCAGTCGGCAAGCACCAGGGCCTCCTCGTCCCTTAGGGCGAACTGCTGGCGCAGGTAAGGGGGGGTGGGGCGGTTTTTCAGCCGGCCTTCCTTGGGGTCAAAGACCAGGGTGAGCTCCTTGGCCCCCAGGCGCTTGTACACGAGGGCCTTGTACCCCGCCTTTAGGGCCTCCTTGTGCACGTAGTACCCGTCCGGCACCACCCGCCCCTGGACGAGGTTCTCCCCAAGGCCATAGATGGCGGTGAGGTAGACGAAGCCCCGGTGGCCCGTGTCCGGGTCCAGGGTGAAGATGACCCCGCTGGCGGCGCTATCCGCCCGCACCATGCGCTGCACCCCCACGGAAAGGGCCACCTTCAGGTGGTCAAAGCCCATGTGGGCCCGGTAGCTGATGGCCCGGGCGGTGAAGAGGCTGGCCATGGCCCGCTTCACGTGGAGGAGGAGCTCCTCTTCCCCTTGGACGTAAAGGTAGCTTTCCTGCTGTCCGGCGAAGCTCGCCGTGGGCAGGTCCTCGGCCGTGGCGCTGGAGCGCACGGCCACAGGGATCTCCTCCTCCCCCGCCTCCTCAGAAAGCCGGCGGTAGGCGGAGAGGATCTCCTCCTTCAGGTCCTTGGGGTACTCCCCTTTAAGGATCAGGTTCCGCAGGCGGCGGCTTGCCCCTTGGAGGGCCCTGGGGTCTTCCACATCCAGGCCCATTAGCTCCTGGGCGATGGCCTCCTTTAGGCCGTTATGCTCCAGAAAGTACCAGTAGGCCTCGCTGGTGGTGGCGAAGCCCCCGGGCACCCTGACGCCCAAGGGGGCAAGTTCCCGGATCATCTCCCCCAAGGAGGCGTTCTTGCCGCCCACCAAGGGGACGTCCTCCAGGCCCACCTCGTGGAAAAACCGCACCCACCTCATGGCACCCCTCCTTTCCTCAACACCTCTTTCAGCACCCCTTCGGCGCTTTCCCCCTCGTAAAGGGCCTCCTCCGTGAGGAAAAGGCGATGGGGAAGGGCGAGGAAGGCGGCGTCTTTGAGCTCTTTCCAGTCCACCAGGGGCTTGCCCCTCAGGTAGGCCAGGGCCTTGGCCAGGGCGAGCCAGGCCTTGGCCCCCCGGGGGGAAAGCCCCATGCGGAGCCGCCTGTCCTCCTGGGTGAGGAAGGCCACGTGGGTGATGGTGGAAAGGGCCTCCTTGGCCACCCGCACCTCCTGGGCCTCCCGTTGCGCCTGGAGGAAGTCCACGCCCTGGGGCTCGGGGAGCTTGGGCTCTTCCGTGAGGATCCTAAGCCACACCTCCCGCCTTGGGGGGCGGAAGGGGATTTTGGCGGTGAAGCGGTCCAGCTGGGCCTCGGGGAGGGGGTAGGTGCCCTCCAGCTCCAGGGGGTTTTGCGTGGCGATGACGAAGAAGGGCTCGGGCAAGGGGTAGCGCACCCCGCCTGCGGTGATGTGGCGCTCCTGCATGGCCTCGAGGAGGGCCGACTGCACCTTGGGCGGGGCCCGGTTGATCTCGTCCGCCAGCACCACCTGGGCGAAGATAGGGCCCTTGACGAAGGCAAACTTCCCCTCCCGGAAAACCTCGCTCCCCGTGAGGTCCTGGGGGAGGAGGTCGGGGGTGAACTGGATGCGCTTGTAGGACAGGCCGCTTCCCCGAGCAAAGCTTTCCGCCAAAAGGGTCTTGCCCAGGCCCGGGACCCCTTCCAGAAGGGCGTGCCCGCGGGCGAGGAGGGTGGCCAGGAGGGCCTCAACGGCCTCTTCCTGGCCGAAGAGGGTCTCGTTCAGGGCTTCCTGGAGGCGCTTTAGGGCCTCCACCTACCCCTCCTGGGCCCGGCGCTCCTGGACGATCTTCTGCGCCAGGTGCGGGGGCACCTCGGCGTAGTGGCTGAACTCCAGGGTGTAGGCCCCAGCCCCCCCGGTGAGGCTCGGGAGGGTCTTGTAGTACTCCAGCACCTCGGCCAAAGGCACCTCGGCCCGCACGACGCTCAAGGCGCCTTCCTGCTCCATGCCCAGGATGCGGCCCCGGCGGGCCTGGAGGTCGGAAAGGATGTCCCCCACCCGTTCCTGTGGGGCTAGGACCTTGATCTGGTAGATGGGCTCCAGGAGGACTGGGTTTGCCTCGGCCATGACCTTCTTGAAGGCCATGCTGGCGGCGATCTGGAAGGCCAGGTCGGAGGAGTCCACCTCGTGGTAGGAGCCGTTGTAGACGATGGCCTTGAAGCCCATCACCGGGTAGCCCGCCAGGACCCCCTTCTTGGCGGCCTCGAGGATGCCCTCCTCAATGGCCTCCTGGTACTTGCTGGGGATGACCCCTCCCGTGATGCGCCACTCAAAGCTGTACTCGGGGGCAGGCTCGAGCCTGAGCCACACATCCCCGTACTGGCCGTGCCCCCCGGTCTGCTTCTTGTACTTACCCTGCCCCTCCGCCACCTTGCGGATGGTTTCCCGGTAGGGCACCTTGGGCACGGAGAACTCCACCTCCACCCCGTAGTCGGCGAGGCGCTCCTTGGCGGTGGTGAGGTGAAGCTCCCCATGCCCCCAAAGGAGGAACTCCCCGGTTTCCTCCTGCCTTTCCACCTTGAGGCTAGGGTCCTCCTCCAAGAGCTTCCTCAAAGCCTCCCCCAACTTGGCCTCGTCCGTACGCCCCTTGGGGTAGAGGGCCACGGGCACGTTGGGCTCGGGAAGGCGGGCGAAGGGCACGGCCTCGCTTTCCGGCCTCTCCCCTTGCCAGAGGATCATCCCCCGGTGGAGGGTTTCCGCCTTGGGCAGGCCCAGGATGTAGCCCGCCACCGCCTCCTCCACCTCCAAAAGGTCCTTGCCCATGGGGACGTAGAGGTGGGGAAGGCGCACCGTCCCCGCCTCGCTTTGCAGGGTGTCCCCGGGCTTGAGCCGCCCCCGATACAGGCGCACGTAGGCCACCTGGCCCATGAAGGGGTCCACCTGCACCTTGAAGACCTTGGCCAAGGGGGAGCCTTCCCCGAAGCGCTCCTCGGGGGAGGGGAGGGCTTCCAGGATCAGGTCCAGAAGGGGCAGGACGCCGATGCCCGTCTCCCCCGAGGCCAGGGCCACGGGGTAGAGGAGCCCCCGGCGCACCGCCTCGTGGAAGGCCTTTTCCAAGGCTTCCCCCGTGACCTCTTCTCCCTCCAGGTATTTCTCCAAGAGGCCCTCGTCCGTTTCCACGATGGCCTCCAGCACCTCCTGGCGGTAGCGCTCCGCCCGCTCCCTTTCCCCTTCGGGCAGGGGCACCTCCACCTCCTTGCCCCCTTCTAGGCGGTAGGCCTTGCCGTGGAAGACGTCAATGAGCCCCACCCAGCGCCCCCCTTCATAAAGGGGGAGGTCAATGGGGAGGATGGGTCCCAAGGTGGCCCGGAGGTCGTCCAAGAGGGCGTAGTAGTCCCCGCCCTTGTCCAGCTTGGTCACCACCACCATCCGGGGGAGGCCCAGCCTTTCCGCCACGGTCCAGGCCCTCTCCGTGCCCACCTGGACCCCGCTTTCCGCGGACACCGCCACCAAGGCGGCGTCCGCCGCCTCCAAGGCTCCCCGGATCTCCCCCACGAAGTCCCCGTAGCCGGGGGCGTCCAGGAGGAAGATGCGGTGCTCCTTGTAGCGCAAGGGAGCCACCCCGGTGCGCACCGTGGTGCGGTGGAGCTTGGCCTCGGGGGTGTAGTCCGTGGTGGTGGTGCCCTCCTCCACCCGGCCCATCCGCTCCTTGGCGCCCGTGTGGTAGAGGAGCGCTTCCGTTAGGGTGGTCTTGCCGCTACCTGCGTGGCCCACCAGGGCTAGGGTACGGATCATGGTTCCTCCTTCTTGGTGCCCATAGTATAGGGCCAAGGAGGGGGCGATTGTCCCAAATCCTTTACGTGCCGAAAAAGCTCCTGGAGGAAACCCGGGCCCACCTCCAAAGGGAGGCCCCTCGGGAAGGGGTGGGGTTGTGGGCGGGGCGGAGGGAGGTGGAAAGGGTTATCCCCCTCCCCAACGCCCACCCCAACCCCCTCACGGGCTACCTGGCGGAGCCCTTGGCCCTCCTAAAGGCGCTCAAGGCCTTGGAGCAGGAGGGGCTTTCCCTCCTCGCCATCTACCACTCCCACCCCGCTGGCCCCGCCTTGCCTAGCCCCACGGACATCCGGGAGGCCCGCTGGCGCGTGCCCTACGTCATCTTCGGTATGGATGGGGTACGGGCCTTCCTCCTCCCCGAGGGGGAGGAGGTGGCTTTGGCGGTCCTATAATCAGAGGCATGCGCACGGCGGAGATCCGCGAAAAGTACCTTTCCTTCTTTGAGAGCAAGGGCCACTTGCGCCTGCCCTCCTTCAGCCTCATCCCCGAGAACGACCCCTCCCTCCTCTTTACCTCGGCGGGCATGGCCCCCCTCAAGCCCTACTTCCTGGGGGCCAAGCCCATCTTCGGGGGCAAGGAGTGGCGAAGGATCACCACCTGCCAGGAATGCCTCCGGGTGGGGGACATTGAGAACGTGGGCCGCACCTCCCGGCACAACACCTACTTTGAGATGCTGGGCAACTTCTCCTTCGGGGACTACTTCAAGAAGGAGGCCATCCTCTGGGCCTGGGAGTTCCTCACGGAGCACCTTAAGCTAGACCCGAGCCGGCTTTGGGTCACGGTCTACCAGGACGACGACGAGGCCTACGCCATCTGGCGCGACCTCGTGGGGGTGCCGGAGGAGAGGATCGGCCGCTTCGGGGAGGACGAGAACTACTGGCCGGGCGGGGCCATCACCCACGGGCCCAACGGGCCCAGTGGCCCCTGCTCGGAGATCTTCTACGACCGGGGGCCGGCCTTTGGCACCCCGGACGAGACCGGGCCCAACACGGGGAGCGGGGACCGGTTCGTGGAGATCTGGAACCTGGTCTTCACCCAGTACGACCGCCAAGGCCCCATCCCCGGCCCCGGCATCCTCAAGCCCCTGCCCCAGAAGAACATAGACACGGGGATGGGCCTTTACCGGGTGGCGGCCATCCTGCAGGACGTGGAGGACTTCTACCGCACGGACACCTTCTTCCCCCTCATTGAGCGGGTAGCCCTTTGGAGCGGTAAGCCCTACGAGGGCAAGGGGAGCGTGAGCCACCGGGTCATCGCCGACCACGTGCGGGCGGTGGTGGCGGCCCTGGCGGACGGGGTGACCTTTTCCAACACGGGCCGGGGCTACGTGATCCGCCGCCTCCTCCGCCGGGCCCTGAGGCACGGCTACCTCCTGGGCCTCAAAACGCCCTTCCTGCACCGCCTCGCCCCCGTGGTGGCGGAGCTTTTGGGCGACTTCTACCCGGAGATGCGGGAGAACCTCCCCATGGTGGAGAAGCAGATCCGCCTCGAGGAGGAGCGCTTCCTGGAAACCCTGGAAGGGGGCTTGAAGCGCCTAGACGCCCTCCTCTCCGGGCTCAGGCCGGGGGAGGCGCTTCCTGGGGAGGAGGCCTTCCGCCTCTACGACACCTACGGCTTCCCCCTGGACCTCACGGTGGAGATCGCCGCCGAAAAGGGCTTTGGCGTGGACACCGAGGGCTTCAGGCAGGCCCTTGAGGAACAGCAGGAACGCTCCCGGGCGGCCATGGCCTTTGAGCGGGAGATCTTCAAGAAGGGCGCCCAGGTGCTGGAGGAGCTCTACGCCGAGCGGGGGGCCACGGAGTTCTTGGGCTATGGGACCCTCGAGGCCGAGGGGGAAGTGTTGGCTCTCCTGGCTGGGGACCAGGGCCTAGGGGAGGCGGGCCCCGGCACCGAGGTCCAGGTGGTCCTGGACAAGACCCCCTTCTACGCTGAAGGGGGCGGGCAGATCGGGGACTTCGGCCACCTGGAGTGGCCCGGGGGTAGGGCCTGGGTGGAGACCACCCAGAAGACGGAAAGGGGCATCTTCCTCCACAAGGCAAAGGTGGAGGAGGGCGTCCTGCGGGTGGGGGAGAAGGTGCGGGCGGTGGTGGACCCGAGGCGGCGGGACACCGAGCGCCACCACACCGCCACCCACCTCCTCCACGCCGCCCTTCGCGCCGTCCTCGGCCCCCACGTGCGCCAGGCGGGGAGCCTGGTGGCCCCGGACCGCCTCCGCTTTGACTTCACCCACCCTGAGCCCCTGACCCCGGAGGAGCTAGAGCGCATAGAGCTCCTTGTCAACCGCTGGATCATGGCGGACTTCCCCGTCACCTGGCGCTACATGCCCCTGGAGGAGGCCAAGAAGGAGGGGGCCATGGCCCTCTTCGGGGAAAAGTACGGGGAGGTGGTCCGGGTGGTGCGGGTGGAGGGAAGCCCCCTGCCGGGCCTGGAGTCCAAGGAGCTCTGCGGCGGCACCCACGTGCGCCGCACCGGGGAGATCGGGGCCTTCCTCGTCCAGAGGGAGGAGGCGGTTTCCGCCGGGGTGCGCCGGGTGGAGGCGGTGGCGGGGGAGGCGGCCATCCGCTTCGCCCGGGGCACCCTGAACCGCCTCAGGGCCCTCGCCGAAAGGCTTTCCGTGGGGGAAAGCGTCCTGGAGGAGCGCCTGGAGAAGCTCCTTTCCGAGCTCAAGGCCAAGGAGCGGGAGGTGGAAAGCCTTAAGGCGCGCCTGGTCCAGGCGGAGCTCAGGAAGGAGGTGGCCCTTTCCGAGAAGGGCGGCCTCCGCTACGCCGTGGTGGAGATGCCGGGGCTGGACGGGGAGGCCTTGCGCCGGGCGGCGGACGACCTGGTGGCGCGGGGGGCGGATGTGGCCCTGGTGCTCTCCGAAGGGAAGGCGGTGCTCAAGCTTTCCCCCCGCGCCCAGGAAAGGGGCCTCGAGGCGGGAAGCCTCTTCCGCGCCCTTGCGGAGCGGGCGGGGGGCCGGGGGGGCGGCAAAGGGGCCTTGGCCCAGGGGGCGGGGCTGGATTTGGCGAGGGCCAAGGAGGCCCTGCCCGGGCTTTTGCCCGTAGAATAGCCCCATGGGAACCCTATGGGGCCTTCTAGCGGCCGCCCTCTCCTGGGGCCTTTTCGCCCTCACCTTCGCCCGCTACCGGAGGCGGCCTGCATTGCACAACGCCCTCTATTCCCTGGGGCTTTTCCTCTTCGCCCTGGCGGTGACGGCGGAGCTTTGGGCGCGGCTTGCGGGGGCCTGGGACCCCGTCCTCTACCGCCTTTGGTACCTGGCCGGGGCCATGCACGGGGTGACCTTCCTGGGCCTAGGGAGCCTGGCCCTCCTTAACCCCAGGGCGGCCCGGGGGCTTCTCCTCCTCCTAAGCCCCTTCATCCTTTACGGGCTTTACCTGGTGGCCTCGGCCCCCCTGGACCTCACCGCCCTTCCCACCCCCTACGCCCCCTCGGGGAAAGCCTTTCCCGAGCCGAGCCTCACCTCCCCCAGGCTTTGGACCATCCCCTTTAACCTCCTGGGTACCCTCCTCATGGCCGGGGTGGCCCTCTATACCACCCTTCTCTTCTGGCGGCAGAACCCCTTGCGGGCTCAGGGCACGGCCCTCATCTTCGGGGCCGCCTTGGTGCTCGCCTCCACCAGCACCTTGAACCGGCTCGGGGTGGTGGGCCTCGAGGAGCTGGGGCGGGCCGTGGGGGTAGCCCTCCTCTACCTGGGGGTGGTCCTGGCGGACCGGAGCGTCTATGCGGGTGGGCGCGCTTGACGTGGGGGAGGCCCGCATCGGCCTGGCGGTGGGGGAGGAGGGAAGCCCCTTCGCCTTCGGCCGGGGGTACTTGGTGCGGAAAGGCCTCGAGGCGGACGTGGAGGCCCTTTTGGACTTCGTGCGGCGGGAAGGGTTGGCCAAACTGGTGGTGGGCCTCCCCTTGCGCACCGACCTGAAGGAAAGCGCCCAGGCCCAAAGGGTCCTTCCCCTGGTGGAGGCCCTAAGGGCCCGCGGGGTGGCGGTGGAGCTCGTGGACGAGCGCTTCACCACCAAGCTCGCCCAAAGGCGGCTCGCCCACGCCCCCAAGCGGGTGCGGCGGGAGAAGGGGAAGCTGGACGAGCTGGCGGCGGTGGTGTTGCTGGAGGACTACCTTGCCCGAAGGCTCTAGGAAGTGGCTTTGGCGGGGGGTTTTGGCCCTCTTCCTCACCTTCGCCCTCCTCCTCGCCTACGCCCTTTGGCTTTTGGGGCCCACGGGGAAGGAGGCCTTGGTGCGCATCCCCCGGGGGGCCAAGGGGGCGGAGGTGGCGAGGATCTTGGAGGAGGCGGGGCTTTTGCGCTCGGGGTATCTTTTCTCTGCTTACCTGCGCTTTTCCGGCCGGGAAAGGCGGCTCGTGCCGGGGGTTTACCGCCTCGAGGGGGAAGGGGCCTTCCGCCTCGCCCGCGCCCTCACCGGGGGGGAAAGGCCCTTGACCCTCACCCTCACCTTCCCCGAGGGGGAAAGGGCCAAGGACTATGCGGCCCGGCTCTCCCAGGCGGGCCTGGACGGGGAAGGCTTCCTGGGCCTCGTGGAAAACCCCGGAAGCCTAAAGCCCCCGTACGTGGAGGGAAGGACCTTGGAGGGCTTCCTCTTTCCCGCCACCTACACCTTTGACCTCCTGGCCACCCCGGAGGAGGTGGTGCGGGCCATGCTCCGCCGCTTTGAAGCGGAGCTCACCCCGCCCGTGCGGGCCCTCTTGGCCGAGCGGGGGCTTTCCATCCACGCCTGGGTGACCCTGGCCTCCATCGTGCAGGCGGAGGCGGGAAGCGAGGCGGAGATGCCCTACATCGCCGGCGTCTTCCTGAACCGCCTGGAAAGGGGGATGCCCCTCCAGGCGGACCCCACCGTGGCCTACGCCCTGGGCAAGCGCCTGCCCGAGCTTTCCCGGAGGGCGGGGGACTTCGCCGTGGACTCCCCTTACAACACCTACCGCTACGCTGGCCTTCCCCCTGGCCCCATCGGCAACCCCGGACGGGCGGCCCTCCTCGCCGTCCTAAACCCCATCCGCCAGGACCCCAAGGGCCGGCCCTACTTCTACTTCTTCCACGCCCAAGGGAAGCTGTACCTGAACGCCGACTTTGCCGCCCACCTCCAAGACCTCGCCCGCTACCGCTACTCCTCCCCGTAGCGGAGGAGCTTTAGCTGGGCGTAGGCGAAAAGCAGGGTGAGGAGGAGGATGACCACGGTGACGGCGGCGGCGTAGCCTAAGCGGAAGTTCTCAAAGCCCGCCTCGTAGAGGTAGTACCCCAGGACCCGGGTGGCCCCGTAGGGCCCGCCCCGGGTGAGGAGGAAGACGGCGGCGTAGGATTGGAGGGAGAGGATGGTGCCCACCACGACCAAAAAGGCCACCGCCGGCCGCATGAGGGGGAGGATTACATAGCGGAAGGCCTCCCAAGGCCCCGCCCCGTCCACGTAGGCGGCCTCCAGGAGGGTTTTGGGGATGGCCTTGAGCCTTGCCGAGGCCACCAGGACCCCGTAGCCCAGGTGCCGCCAGAGGGTGAAGAGGACCACCATGGCCAAGGCCCAGAACCCCTCCCGGTCCCACGGGGGGATGGGGAGGAACTGGGCCAAGGCCCCGTACTCCGGGGTGAAGAGGGTGTACCAGGAGAGGGTGGCCCCGCCCAGGGTGACGAGCCCGGGGAGGAAGAGGAGGCTTTTGGCGAAGCGCTCGTAAGGCGCCCCTTCCAGGGCCACGGCAAGCCCTAGGGAAAGCCCCACGAAAAGGGGAAGGGCCAGGAGCATGAACTTGAGCGTCACCCAGAGGCTTCCCCAGAAGGCGGGGTCTAGGAGGAGGTCCCTATAGTTTTTGAGCCCCACGGGCTTGGGCTCGGAAAGGCCCGACCACTCCCAGGTGGAAAAACGGATTACATCCAAAAATGGGTAGAGGACGAAGACCCCCAGGGTGAGGAGGGCGGGAAGGGAAAAGAGGACTAAGGGCAGGCGGCGCACGCTAGAAGAGGTAGAGGAGGCTTAGGCGGAAGGGAAAGCGGTCCGAGGTGGCGGCCTCGAGGGCGATGGGCTCCAGGTAGAGCCTGAGCCCTAGCCCCCAGGCCAGGTGGAGCCCGCTACCCGTCTGGTACCCAAGGCCCAAGGTGCCGGAAAGGGCTCCTCCCGGAAGCTCCAGGCTCGCCACCGGCCCCACGTGGGCCCCCAAGGGGTAGCGCAGGTCAAGCCCGAGACCCAAGGAGGTGTAGAAGTCTCCCAGCACAAGCCCGGGGAAAAGGTTGGCCTTAAGGAGGGCGTAGACCTCGGGGCTTGGCGAAAGGAGGGCCTCGGCGTCTAGCCCGGTGTCAATCCCCAAGGGGTTAAAGGGGAGGAGAAGGCTTCCTTGCAGGTAGGCTCCCTTGTCCGGGGCGTAGCCCACGCCCAGGGTGTTTTCCGGGTAGGCCGGGGCCTGGGCCAGGGCCAGGCCCAGGAGGAAGAGGAAAGCCAGGGCGCGCTTCATATCCCCCCCATCCTACCAGGTAGCATGGGCCCATGCAGGCGGCCTTTTCCCTGGACCCCTTAGAGGGACTCCTTCCCGCTAAAGAGGTGCCCCTTCTGGTTCTGGTGGGCCTCACGGGGGTGGGGAAGAGCACCCTGGTGGAGGCCCTGGGCCTCCCCCGGCTTCCCGACCGCCGGGAGCTCGTGGACCGGTATGTCCTCCCCCGCTACGGGGCGAAGCCCCCTGTTCCCCGAGAGGAGCGCTTCCGCTACACCCGGCTTTTCCGGGAGGAGTTTCCGGGCGGGGTAGCGGAGGTCTTGGCCCGGGGGTACGTGGAGGCCAGGGGCCTTCTCCTCTTTGACGGCCTCAGGGGGGAGAAGGAGGTGGCCTTCGCCCTCATGCACCTGCCCCGGGCCCACTTCGTGGTCCTCCACGCTCGGGAGGCCACCCGCCTCAAGCGCCTCCTTTCCCGCCAGGACGCCTTTGACCGGGTGGACCTGAAGCCGGAGGAATGGGCGGACCTCCAGGCCCTGGCCGAGGGGGTGCTCGCCCGGGAGGAGCTGGAGGAGGCCTTGGCCCTTGCCCCCTTGGAGGAGGTCCTCGCCAAGCTCAAGATCGTGGCGGAGGAGAAGAAAAACTATGACCCCGAAGGCCCCTTGCGCCTCTTAAAGGGGCAACCCCGGGCCCTCATCCTGGATACGGAAAGGCTCACCCCGGAGGAGGAGGTGGCGAGGGTCTTGGGCTTCCTACGGGAGAAGGGGCTTCTAGAATAGCGGGTATGGCGACCCTAAAGGACTTCCGCCTCATCCCTTTCCGTATCCCCCTAAAGTCCCCCTTGCGCTGGGGGAAGGCCTCGGAGCTAGCCGTCTTGGAGCACGCCCTTTTGGAGGTGGAGCTCTCCGATGGCTCCGTGGGCCGGGCGGAGGTGGCCATCCGGCCCACCATCTACGGGGAGACCTTAGGAAGCGTGGAGGCGGGGCTTCGCTACCTCTGGCCCCGGCTTAAGGGCCTCGAGGCGGACGACCAGGAGGCCATCCGCAGGGTTCTGGAGGCTTTCCCCTTCAACTTCGGCCTCAAGGGGGCCCTGGACACCGCCATCTGGGAGGCCTGGGCCCGGAGCGAGGGGGAGGAGCTTTACCAGGTCCTCAAGCCCGCCAAGCACCGGGTGCGGGTGGCCTACATCCTGGGCCTGGGTGGGGAGGAGGAGGTCTTGGCGGACGCCCGCTTGGCCTACGGGGCGGGGGTTAGGGTCTTCAAGGTAAAGGTGGGGCGGGACCTGGAGGGGGACACGAGGCGTATCGCCTGCCTCCAGGAGGCCTTCCCGGACGTGGACCTCTACGCCGACGCCAACGAGGCCCTTTCCCCCAAGGACGCCGAGCGCTACCTGGAGGCCTGGAAGGCCCTGGGCCTCCGCTACGTGGAGGAGCCCTTGCCCATAGAGGAGGTGGAGGCGCGGAGGCGCCTTAGGGAAAAGAAAATCCTCCCCCTCATCGCCGACGACTCGGCCATGACCCCTCAGGACTTAAAGCGGGAACTCATCCTGGACACCTTTGACGTCCTGAACCTAAAGCCCGCCCGCACCGGCATCACCTGGACCCTGGAGATGCTCGCCCTGGCCCGGGAAAAGGGCAAGAAGGCCATGGTGGGGAGCCAAGCCCAAAGCTCCTTTGGCGCCTACCAGTCCGCCCTCCTCGCCTTCCAGCAGGGGGTGACGGAGCCTTCGGAGCTCGCCTTCCACCTCAAGGCGGAAGGGGGCTTCTTCCCCTTCCCCGCCCTCCGGGAGGGGTGGCTTTACTGGGAGGACCTGGTGGAGGGCCGCTTTGACGAGGCGGCTTTTGCCCAGTACGCCTTCTAGAAGGAGAGGGGGCTAGGTTCTCCCGCGAACCTAGCCCCTTTAGGGTCTAAAGGAGGGTTCTAGTTAACCTGTAAGGAGAGGGTGTGGGTGTAGGTGTTCCCGCCAGCGTCCTCCACGATGAGGTCTATGTAGTAGCGTCCAGGAGCTTGGGGGGTCCAGGTGGCAGAAAGGTTCCATTGGGTAGCGGATACTTTTTGGACTTGCAGTGGGACGGGTTGCAAATTGATGAGGAGCTTAACTCCTTGCAGAGAGGTTTCGTCCTCTGCGTGTCCACTCAAGGTTAAGAGGGTGTTTGCCTGGAAGGGACCGGGGCCATCTGGCCCGATGTAACCATAGGGAGGTGCGAGGTCTAAGGAAATTCCCACATTCGCGCTTCCCCCTCCGGAGCCCCCACTGCCCGGCTCAGGGTAAAGGAACCACTGCAGGTCTTGGGGAAGGCTCCCGCTGAAGGGCTGGCCATCGTAGAGAAGGTCTGTATTGTTGGAGGTTATTTTCATTATATTCCACCCTTTGACCCAAGCAATGTTGAAGTTGTAGGTAGAGTTGCTAGTTGTGCAAACGCCCTGGGCGGAGAAATCCCGATCAGCGTAGAGGAAGAAGGCTCGCGTGTTGCCCGGCTGGTAGAAGTTAAGGTTGTTGGCTAAAACCAGGTCACTTCCGCTCGCCAGTTTAAAGTCCACTAGGAGCACATTCACAGTTTCCGGAGCATTACTCCAGGAGCAGCTCATCCCTTCAAACTGGATGG
This sequence comes from Thermus hydrothermalis, assembly GCF_022760925.1. Taxonomy (NCBI): domain Bacteria; kingdom Thermotogati; phylum Deinococcota; class Deinococci; order Thermales; family Thermaceae; genus Thermus; species Thermus hydrothermalis. Next base: position 53,647 of record NZ_JAKTNT010000007.1, read on the forward strand.
GTCCAAAAGCTTCTTGGTTAAGGTATGCTCCTGGGGGAAGTTGAACCTGAAAAGAGCTGTCAGGGTTAAGCTGCCCCCAGATTCCTAGGTCGGTGGACCTTTGAGGTCCACCCAGGGCCCTTATCGGAACAGGCTGGCTTAGGTAGCCCGGTTGCAGATTGGCTACGTTGCCTTGAATTTGCCGTCCATCGTTGTTGGGCAGGGATGTCGGCAGAACGGCTATCTGGATTTCCTCGGTGAAAGTTTGGAGCTGACGGTTGGGGCCAAGGGCTTGAAGGGTTACCCGCGCGCCGACTTCGGTCCCACCACTTCCTGGTTTTGCCCGTAACAGCACAGCGGTTTTGAGATCAGGATCAGTTAGGACCTCAGCGTTCCCAATAGCTTGGTAGGTGACGTTTTCTAGATCTCCCTGAGGGAATGCGCTCGCTATTCCTGCCGGTGTCTCTACCCCAAGGTTGATGCGGATGGATTCATTCTCTTTAAGGGAAACTGGTCCTAGGGAAGTATCGGGGTAGAGGTAGACCTTCCTGACGATGGCTCTTGGCCGAAGAGACAGGGTTGTGTCTCCTTGAATTGGGCGGGTATCCCTAACCCAGGCCACCTCTGTGTCATTGGCCTTTACGCTCAGCTCAAAGCTATAGGTCTGGGATGTTTGAAGTTGGAGGGTGGTTGAAGGGCTAGAAGGGGTTAGGGTGCGGCGATCTACTACCTGGTTTCCTTGGTAAACGATGAGCTCGGCGGAAAGGTCCCAGAATCCCCCGGGGACACCTTGGGTAGAAACCTTGCTAGGCCCTAGGGGTAAACCAGGAGAAGGAGGTGTTCCGGGCGCTAGGTCTTGGGGAAAGGCTACGCTTACCGTTACGTTGGATGTAGGTCCAGAGGAGCGTGGAGGAGAGCTGCTTGGGGTTTGCGTACCGCCACACCCAGCTATAAGCATCGCTAAAAAGCTCAGAACCAGGATGCTTTTCCTCATAAAACACCTCCCCCCCATATCGGGGTAGAGGCATTTTACAATGCTGATTAGGCTCCCTGCAAGCAAAAGAGAGCGTCCAAGAAAGATCTACCAAACAAAAACATACCTATTCCAGACGCAACAACGGCAGGCTCTCGTTAAAGGTCCAAATGACTGCCTTGGCCCCCGCCTCCAGGAGGCTTTCCGCCCCGTGCCCCGTGAGGAGGGCGTAGGTGGGGATGCCGGCCCCCACGGCGCTCCGCACCCCGGAAGGGGAGTCCTCAAAGGCCAGAGCCTCCTCCGGGGCCACCCCCAGTTGCTCCAGGGCTACCCGGTAGGGAAGGGGGTCGGGCTTCCCCCGGCCCACCTCCTCCGCCAGGACGAGGAGGGGGGGCTCCAAGGAAAGGGCCTGGAGCACGTGGCGGGCGTTTTCCTTGGGGGCGTTGGTGACCACCCCCCAAAGGAGCCCCTTGGCCTCCGCTTCTTGAAGGAGCTCGTAAAGCCCCGGGGTGGGCTTAAGCCCCTGGGCGAGCTCCCGAAAGCGGGCCTCCTTGGCCTCTATGAGGCGAGCGGCTTCCTCGCCCTCTAGCCCCAAGAGGTCCCGCACGATCTCCGGGTTTAGCCGGCCGGAGATGCGCCTTTGGTAAAAGTCCCGGTCAACGGCGAGCCCAAAGGGTTTTAGGACCTCCCGCCAGGCGAGGAGGTGCAAGGGGTCGGTGTCCGCCAGGGTTCCGTCTAGGTCAAAGAGGAGGGCCTTAAGCATGGGCTTCCCTCCGCTCTAGCTCCCGTAGAAGCAGGAAAATCCCCGCCGCCAGGGCCAAAAGCCCCACGGGAATCCCCCCATGGGGCAGGAGGGCGAAGAGGGCGGGGATCAGGGTGCTCCCCGTGGCCCCGGCGTACATGAGCCCCCCCAGGGCCCTGTGGCCGAAGCGGGCCTGGACCAGGGCGAAGAGGGTGGAAAAGAGGGGCCCGAGGAGGAAACCCGCCAAGGGGAAGAGGAGGGCGGTGGGGGGCAGGAAGTTTAGGCAAAGGAGCCCCATCACCCCGGCTAAAAGGGCCTTTAGGGCGAAGAGGGGCCTTGCCGCCACCCGCCTTGCCAGGACGAGCCTTCCTAGGGCTAGGAAAAGCCAGTAGAGGGAGAGGAGCACGCCCCCTAAGGCGGTGGGGTGGCCCAGGGCCTCGAGCCAGACCCGGTTCCAGGTGGCCAAGGCCCCTTCTAGCCCGGTGTAGAGGGCCACCAGGAGCAGAAAAGGCCATAGCCGCCCCGCCTCGCCCCGGGGCGCATGGGCCACCGCCGGCGCTCCCCAGACGAGGAAGGCGGCCAAAAGGGCCAAAAGCCCCGCCAGGGCGAGGAAGAGACCATAGGGCAGGAAGGTGAGGGCGAAGGGGGTAGTCACCGCCCCCAGGCCAAAGGCCACGTTCACCCGGTTTAGAAGCTCCACCCGCCTCCTTGGGTCCAGCTCCCCCACGAGGCTATTCCCGTGCACGTTCATGGTGCCTTCCCCGAGGCCTAAGAGAAAGGCCAGGGCCACCACCCAGGGGAAGCTAGGGGCCAAGGCTAGGCCCAGGAAGCCTAGCCCCACCAGGAAAAGCGCCCCCGGAAAAAGGGGGTGGCGCCTTTCCCCTTGGGCCAGGCGTACCCCGAGGAGGAGGCCCAGGAGGAGGACGGTGAAGAAGAAGGAAACCTCCTCCCCCACCCCGTACCGGGCCCGCCAAAGGGGGAGGGCCGCCCCCGGGAGGGCCACGATGACCCCCACGAGGAAAAGGGCGAGAAACGAGCCCCAGAAAAAGCGCACGTCCGCCATTCTCCCCCTTCCTGACCCTTTGGTCAATAATGGGAGGCATGGAGGCCCTGTTGGCCAAGGCTCTTGCGGGGGAAGGCTTCTTCGCCTTTCCCGGCGTCCTCCTGGTGCGGGGGCCCGATGCCCTTTCCTTCCTCCAGGGGCAGTGCACCCGGGACCTGAGGCGCCTTTCGGCCCCTATGGGGGCCTTATTCCTCAACCACAAGGGCCAGATAGAGGAGGCGGCCACGGTTTTCCCCCACAAGGAGGGCTTCCTCCTCGCCCCTTGGGGCACCCTCGAGGGCCTTCGGAATAGGCTTAAGCGCTACATCGTCTTTGACCAGGTGGAACTCCAGGCGCTTCCCCTTTTCCGCCTGGTCTATGCGGACGGGCGGGAGGAGCTAGGGGAGACCTCCGAGGGGGCGTGGCCTGGGGAGCTTTACCCCCTTTACACCCTCCTCAAAGGCCTTCCCCTCCTCTCCGACATCCGGGGGGAGCTTCCCCAAAGCGTGGGCCTCCTCTCCCTGGTGGACTACGGCAAGGGGTGCTACGTGGGCCAGGAGATCATGGCCCGCACCGAGGGCAAGGCGGCGCCCTACCGCTTGGTGGGCCTGAGGGTGGTGGAAAGGGGGGAGGCCCCGGCGGAGCTTTTCTGGGAGGGCAAGCGGGTGGGGGAGGCGAAGCGCCTCGAGGCCACCCCCTTTGGCCCCTTGGGCCTAGGGGTGGTGCGGCCGGAGGTGCCCTTTGGAGCGGTGGTGGAAGGGGGCGGTGGGCGGTACCGCCTTTCCTCCCTTCCCTTTGAGGAGGCGGCGTGGAGCGGGCAGAGCTCATCGGCGTAGGCACGGAACTCATCTACGGGGAAACCCTGGACACCAACACGGCGGAGATCGCCCGAAGCCTCAAGCCCTACGCCCTCAAGGTGGAAAGGACCCTGCGGGTGGTGGACGAGCCCGAGCCCCTGGCCCAGGAGGTGCGGGCGGCCTGGGAGCGGGCGCGGCTCGTGGTCCTCTCGGGGGGGCTTGGCCCCACCCCGGACGACGTGACCCGGGAGGCGGTGGCCCTGGCCCTGGGGGAGCCCTTGGAGCTGGACGAGGCCGTGCTGGCAGAGATTAAGGCCCTTTTCCGCGCCCGGGGGCGGGATATGCCCCCGGCCAACCGCAAGCAGGCCCTGAAGATCCCCTCGGCCACCTGGCTTAAAAACCCCGTGGGCACCGCCCCGGGCTGGTGGGTGCGCAAGGGGGGCAAGGACCTCGTCCTCCTCCCGGGGCCTCCCCCCGAGTGGCGGCCCATGTGGCGGGAGGTGCTCCCGAGGCTTGCCCTTCCCCCAAGGCCCTACGCCGAACGGGTCTTCAAGACCTGGGGCATCGGGGAGTCGGACATCGTGGAGCGGCTTGGGGAACTTTTCGTCCGGGGCGAGGAGGTGGAGGTGGGCACCTACCCCAAGCTCCACGGGGTGGAGGTGGTGGTCCGGGGCCGGGAGGACCGGGTGGCGGAGCTTGCGGAAAGGATCAAGAAGAAGCTTTTGCGGGAGATCTGGGGCGAAGGGGACCTGACCCTGGCCGAGGCGGTGAAAAGGCGCATGGAGCTGGAGGGGGCCACCCTGGCCACCATGGAAAGCCTCACGGGGGGGCTGCTCGGGGCGGAGATCACCCGGGTTCCCGGGGCGAGCCGCTTCTACCTGGGGGGCGTGGTATCCTATTCCGTAGGGGCCAAGGCCCGCTTCGGTGTGCCTGAGGAGCTTTTGGCCAAGACGGTTTCCGCCGAAACGGCCAAGGCCATGGCGGAGGCCGCAAGGTCCCTTTTTGGCGCCACCTATGCCCTGGCCACCACGGGGGTGGCGGGGCCTGACCCCTTGGAGGGCGAGCCCGTGGGCACGGTCTACGTGGCCCTGGCGGGGCCCAAGGGGACGGAGGCCAGGCGCTACCGCTTTCCCGGGGACCGGGAGGCGGTGCGGCTTCGGAGCGTCTACGCCGCCTTGGCCCTTTTGGTGACATGAGGCTCTTCTACGCAGTTTTTCTCCCTGAGGACGTGCGGCGGGCCCTGGTGGAGGCCCAGGAAAAGGTGTCCCGCTATAAGGGCTGGAAGGAGGTGGCGCCCCACCAGCTCCACCTCACCCTGCTCTTCCTGGGCGAGAGGCCGGAAGGGGACCTCGAGGACCTCCTTGCCCTGGGCCACCGCCTGGGGCGCCTCCATGCCCCTTTCCCCGCCCGCATCCGGGGCACGGGCTACTTCCCCAACGAGGGCACCCCCAGGGTCTGGTTCGCCAAGGCGGAGGGGGAAGGGTTTTCCCTCCTGGCGGGGGCCTTGAGGGAAGGGGTGTCGGAGCTTTTGGGGGAGGAGGCCCTAAGGGCGGGAGGGGATAAGCCCTTCAAGCCCCACATCACCCTGGCCCGGCGCAAGGCCCCCGCCCCACGGGTACCCCCCGTGGTCTTCGGCTTGGAGTGGCCGGTAACGGAGTTCGCCCTGGTGCGCTCCGAGCTTCGGCCCAAGGGGCCCGTGTACACTATTCTGGAGAAATTCCCTTTAAGAGGTGAACATGGACGAGAACAAGAGGAAAGCGCTGGAGAACGCCCTAAAGACCATTGAGAAGGAGTTCGGCAAGGGGGCGGTGATGCGGCTTGGGGAGATGCCCAAGCTCCAGGTGGACGTGATCCCCACGGGCTCCTTGGGCCTGGACCTGGCCTTGGGCATCGGGGGTATTCCCCGGGGCCGGGTGGTGGAGATCTACGGCCCCGAGTCCGGGGGCAAGACCACCCTGGCCCTCACCATCATCGCCCAGGCGCAGAAGCAAGGGGGTATCGCCGCCTTCGTGGACGCCGAGCACGCCCTGGACCCCCTCTACGCCGCAAGGCTTGGGGTCAAGGTGGAAGACCTCCTGGTTTCCCAGCCGGACACGGGGGAGCAGGCGCTGGAGATCGTGGAGCTTTTGGCCCGCTCCGGGGCGGTGGACGTCATCGTGGTGGACTCCGTGGCCGCCTTGGTGCCCAAGGCGGAGATTGAGGGGGACATGGGGGACGCCCACGTGGGCCTCCAGGCCCGGCTCATGAGCCAGGCCCTGCGCAAGCTCACCGCGGTCCTCTCCAAGAGCAACACCGCCGCCATCTTCATCAACCAGGTGCGGGAGAAGGTGGGGGTGATGTACGGCAACCCCGAGACCACCCCGGGGGGGCGGGCCCTCAAGTTCTACGCCAGCGTGCGCCTGGATGTGCGCAAAAGCGGCCAGCCCATCAAGGTGGGGAGCGAGGCGGTGGGCATCAAGGTCAAGGTCAAGGTGGTGAAGAACAAGCTGGCCCCCCCCTTCCGCGAGGCGGAGCTGGAGATCTACTTCGGCAAGGGCTTTGACCCGGTGATGGACCTGGTGAACGTGGCCGTGGCTGCTGGGGTCATTGAGAAGGCGGGGAGCTGGTTCTCCTACGGCGAGCACCGCCTGGGCCAGGGCAAGGAGAAGGCGGCGGACTTCCTCAAGGAGCGGCCTGAACTCTTAGAGGAGATCCGGGCCAAGGTCCTGGAGCGGGCCGACCAGGTGGTCCTCGCCGCCAGCGAAGAGGGGGAGGAATGAGCCTTCTGGACCTGGTCCTTTTGGCCCTGGTCCTCCTTCTCTTGGCGGCCCTTTTCCTAAGGCGTAAGGGCGAGGACCGCACGGGGGAGGAGGCGAAGCGCCTCCTCGAGGCCGCCAAGGAGGAGGCGAAGGCGGCCCTGGAGGCCGCCCGGAAGGAGGCCAAGGAGATCCTGGAAACGGCCCGGCACGAGGCCAAGGCCCTAAGGGAGGAGGCGGAGGCCCGGGCCAAGGCCCTCAGGGGGGAGCTGGAGGCCGAGCTCAAGCGGCGGGCGGAGGCGGCGGAGGCCGAGGCCAAGGCCCGCCTGGCCCAGCTGGAGGAGCGCCTCAAGGCCGAGCGGGAAGAGCTAAGGGCGGAAAGGGATCGGCTTAGGGGCCTTCAGGAGGAGCTAAAGGCGGAAAGGGAGCGCCTGAAGGAGGAAAGGGAGGAGCTTCGCCGGGAGGCGGAAAGGCTTTCCAAGCGGGGCGAGGCCCTGGACGCCCGGGCCCTAAAGCTGGACGCCCTGGAGGAGGCCCTTGCCCAGAAGGAGGAGGCCCTGAAGGCGCGGGAGGCGGGGCTTCTGGAGCGGGAAAGGGAGATAGAAAAGAAGCTTTACGAGGTGGCGGGCCTCTCCCCGGAGGAGGCGCGCAGGCTCATCCTGGAAAAGCTAGACCAGGAGCTGGAGGAGGAGAAGGCCCAAAGGGTGCGGGCGGCCCTGGAGAAGGTCCGCCTCGAGGCCCGGCGGGAGGCGCAGAAAATCCTGGCCCAGGCCATCCAACGCCAGGCCTCGGAAACCGCCGCCCAGCTCGCCGTTTCCGTGGTCCCCATCCCCTCGGACGCCATGAAGGGGCGCATCATCGGCCGGGAGGGGCGGAACATCCGCACCTTTGAGGCCCTCACGGGGGTGGACCTGATCATTGACGACACCCCCGAGGCGGTCCTCCTCTCCTCCTTCAACCCCATCCGCCGGGAGATCGCCCGCATGGCCCTGGAGGAGCTCTTAAAAGACGGCCGCATCCACCCAAGCCGCATTGAGGAGGTGGTGGAGAAGGCCAAGCAGGAGATGAAGACCTTCATCTACGAGAGGGGAGAGGAGGCGGCCTTGGAGGCCGGGGTGGTGGGGCTAAAGCCCGGCCTCATCCAGCTTTTGGGCCGGCTCCACTTCCGCTCCAGCTACGGCCAAAACGTCCTCAAGCACTCCGTGCAGGTGGCCCACCTGGCGGGGATTATGGCGGCGGAGCTGGGCCTGGACGCCGCCTTGGCCAAGCGGGCTGGGCTCCTTCACGACATCGGCAAGAGCGTGGACCGGGAGGTGGAGGGGAGCCACGTGGAGATCGGCATCGCCTTGGCCCGGCGCTTCGGGGAGCCCAAGGAGGTCATTGACGGCATCGCCCACCACCACGACCCCGAGAACGCCGAGACGGTCTACGCCGTCTTGGTGGCCGCCGCCGACGCCCTTTCCGCCGCCCGTCCTGGGGCCAGGCGGGAGAGCCTGGAGGAGTACCTCCAGCGCCTCGAGGCCCTGGAACGCATCGCCCTCTCCTTCCCCGGGGTGGAAACCGCCTTCGCCGTCCAGGCGGGGAGGGAGGTGCGGGTGATCGTCAAGCCGGACAAGATTACCGACGCCAAGGCGGTGCTCCTGGCCCGGGAGATCGCAAGCCGCATTGAGCGGGAGATGAACTACCCGGGGCAGGTCCAGGTGACGGTGGTGCGGGAAAGCCGGGCGGTGGAGTACGCCCGATAGGCTAAAATGGGGCGATATGCTTCGGGGCGAGGACATCGGGATTGACCTGGGGACGGCCAGCGTCCTCATCTACGTGCGGGGGAAGGGGATCGTCCTCCGCGAGCCCTCGGTGATCGCCGTGGTGCAGGGGAAGCGGGAGGTGAAGGCGGTGGGGGCCGAGGCCTACCGGATGCTGGGGCGCACCCCCGGCAACATCGTGGCCGTGCGCCCCTTAAAGGACGGGGTCATCGCCGACTACGCCCTCACCGAGCGCATGCTCCTCCTCTTCCTGCAGAAGGTGCTCTCCCCCTTAAGCCGCTTCTTCAAGCCCCGGGTGATGGTGGGGGTGCCCTCCGGGGTCACGGACGTGGAGCGGCGGGCCGTGGTCCAGGCGGTTTCCGCCCTGGCCCAGAAGGTCTACCTCATTGAGGAGCCCTTGGCCGCCGCCATCGGGGCCGGCATCAACGTGGCCGAACCCACGGGGAGCATGGTGGTGGACATCGGGGGCGGCTCCACGGACATCGCCGTCATCTCCTTAGGGGGCATCGTCCGCTCGGAAAGCCTCCGCATCGCCGGGAACGAGATGGACCAGGCCATCATCCGCTACGTCCGGCAGAAGTACAGCCTCCTCATCGGGGAGCGCACCGCCGAGGAGCTCAAGATCCAGCTGGGCCGGGCCAAGCTCCTGCCGGGGGAGGAGAAGGAGGTGGCGGAGGTCCGGGGGCGGGACCTCGTCACCGGCCTTCCCCGCACGGCGGAGATCCCGGCGGAGGACGTGGCCGAGGCCCTCAAGGAGCCCTTGGAGAAGATTTTCCAGGGGGTGAAGGGCGTGTTGGAAACCACCCCGCCCGAACTGGCCTCCGACATCTACGAACGGGGCATCCTCCTCACCGGGGGTGGGGCGCTTCTCAAGAACCTGGACGTGGCCTTGCAGGAGGCCACCGGGGTGCCCGTGGTGGTGGCGGAAAACCCCATTGAGGCCGTGGCCCTGGGCACGGGCAAGGCCTTGGAGATGCTCCACGTCCTCGAGGACACCATCCTCTCCTCCGACGATGTCCTAAGGAGGTGAGGCTTGGACATCCAGGAGATCCTGAAACTCCTCCCCCACCGCTACCCCTTCCTCCTCGTTGACCGGGTACTCCAAGCCGACGAGAAGGGCTTCCGCGCCCTGAAGAACGTGACCTTCAACGAGCCCCACTTCCAGGGGCACTTCCCCGGCTACCCCATCATGCCGGGGGTGCTTATCCTCGAGGCCATGGCCCAGGCGGCGGTGGGGACCATCGCCAAGCAGCCCGGCTTCAAGCCGGGGGGGCTCGTCTTCCTGGTGGGGGTGGAGGAGGCCCGGTTTAAAAAGCCCGTGGTGCCGGGGGACACCCTCATCCTGGAAGGGGAACTCCTCCTCTTCCGCCGCGGCCTCGGCAAGGTGGCGGTGAAGGCTTTGGTGGAGGGGGAGGAGCGGGCGAGCGCCACCCTCAGCTTCGCCGTGCGGGAGGGGTGATGGACCTTTCCGCCTACCTGAAACGGGCCCGGGGCGGGCGGGTGGTGCGCACGGGCTTTCTGGAGCCCGAGGACCAAGCCCTCTTGGAGGAAAAGGCCCGGGCGGAAGGGTTGAAGGTTTCCTTCTTTGGGGGCTTCCCCTTGGCCGAGCGCAAGGTGGCCATCCTCTACCCCGAGGAGGTCCCGAGCGTCCAGGACCCCGTGGAGGTCTACCTCCTGGAGAAGGAGCCCCCGGACCTGGGAGAGGCCCTGGGGGACGTGGAGGCCTGGGAGGAGGGCTATGTGGTGGCCCTCCTTCCCGAGGGGAAAAAGGCCCTTCTGGAGGCGGGCTATACCCTCCACCCCGCCCCCGAGGCCGCCTTCAAGGCCAGCAAGGGGGTGCGCACCCTGGTGGTGCCCTCCCTAAGGGTGGACGCCCTCGGGGCCAAGGGCTTCGGCGTTTCCCGGAGCTACTTCGTGCAGGGGGTGAAGGCGGGGAAGGTGCGCCTGAGGGGAAGGCCCGCTTCCCCCAAGGACGAGGTGCGGCCTGGGGATACCCTCCTGGCCGAGGGGTTGGGAAGCCTCCGGCTCCTCGAGGTCCTGGGCGCCACCCGAAGGGGCAACTACAAGGTGCGGGTGGAGGTGGAGCGGGGCTAAATGTGCGCCCCCCCACTTGCCGTGAAAACCCAAGGAGTAGTAGTATTCCCGCCGTAGGCCCCAAGATATGGGGGATGTGGGAGGCATTATGGAGCCCTATTTCTTTGACGAGCACGCCCAAGCCATTGCCAAGCGGCAGTATCTCCAGCCCGAAGACGGGGACATCCTGGGCATGTTCCGCCGGGTGGCCCGGGAAATGGCCAAGGTGGAGCGCCCGGAGGCGCGGGCCTACTGGGAGGAGAAGTTCTACGAGCTCATGGCCACCAAGCGCTTCTCCCCGGGCGGGCGCATCCTGGCGGGGGCCGGTACCGCCCACGGCAACCTCCTCAACTGCTTCGTCCAAGGGGCCACGGAAAACCCTCCGGAAAGCTTTGCCGGCATCATGGAGGTGGCCAGAAAGCTCGCCCTGGTCACCAAGGTGGGCGGGGGGAACGGGGTGAACCTGGACCCCTACCGCTCCAAGGGCGGGAGGAAGCGGCGGCCCGTGCAGGGGGTGGCTTACCTGGCCGCAAGCCACCCCGATGTGGAGGACTTCATCCGCGGCCTCATGCGTCCCCCCATCAACCCCGATGGACCGAAAGAGGAAATCGCCCTGAAGAACTTTGCCCGGGTAGTCTACGGGGAGGTTTCTCCCGAGCTAAAGGCCTTGGCGGAGCGCTACGGGGTGGCCCTGGCCCAGGAACCCCCGGAGGACGTTATCCGGGTTCCCGATGACATGGGGGGCATCGTGGACGCCGCCAAGGAGGCGGCGGACCGGGCGAGGCGGGGGCTTGTCGCCCACGTGGACTTCTCCCTCCTTCGGCCCGAAGGGGCCCCCATCCGGGGTAGCGGGGGGACGAGCTCGGGCCCGGTGAGCTTCCTCTTTGAGATCTTTGACAACTTCTTGGAGTGGGCGGCCTTGGGGGCGGAAGAGGCGGGTCCCGTGGCCACCTTGCGCTACGTCTATGCCCCTGTGCTCCGGGTGGTGCGGCAGGGAGGTACCCGCCGTGGAGCGGGGATGGCCACCCTCTCCATTGAGCACCCGGACCTCTTGGACTTCCTCACCGCCAAGGACCTGGACCGGGAGAAGGCGGAAGGGGACATCTCCACCTTCAACATCTCCGTCCTGGTGAGCGACGCCTTCATGCGGGCCCTGGAGGAGGATGCCCTTTGGCCCGTGACCCCCATTGAGGTTCCCGGCAAGTACTACCCATACCCCCTGGAAGGCCCCTACACCGGGAAGCTCCCCGAGCTTCCCGAGCGGGAGGACGGGGCCAAGCCCATCCCGCTCTTTGGGGGCAAGGTCCCTGCCCGTTGGCTTTGGCACGAGATCGCCTGGCACGCCTGGGCCACGGGGGAGCCGGGGCTCATCTTCGTGGACCGCATCAACGCCCTTTCGGCGCTGAAGGGGTTGGGGGAGCGTTTTTGGATTCGTTCCACTAACCCGTGCGGTGAAATCCCACTCACCGTGGGCGAGCCCTGCGACCTCGGGGCTTTGAACCTCGCCGCCTACGTGAAGGACGGGGAGTTCCAGATGGAAACCTTCCGCCGGGACGTGCATACCGCCATCCGCTTCCTGGACAACGTCCTGGACGTGAACCGCTTCGCCCTCAAGGACAACGAGGAGGCGGCGAAAAGCCTGAGGCGCCTGGGTCTTGGGGTCATGGGCCTGGCGGACGCCCTCATCAAGATGGGCCTCCCCTACGACTCCGAGGCGGCCCGGGAGAAGGTCTACGAGATCATCTCCGCCATGCGGGAGGAGGCCATCAAGGCCTCGGAGGCCCTCGCCGAGGAAAGGGGCCCCTTCCCCCTCTACGAGGCGCACCGGGAGTACTTCCAGGAGCTCGGCATCCGCCCCCGGCGCAACGTGGCCGTCCTCACCGTGGCCCCCACGGGCACCACCAGCATGCTCATGGGGGTTAGCAGCGGGATTGAGCCCGTCTTTAGTCCCTTCGTCTGGCGGAGGATCGGCGGGGAGTACAAGCCCCTCCTCCACCCCCTCTTCGTGGAGCTCATGGAGGCCTACCCGCCCGCCCCCGGCTACGAGAAGGACGGGAAGTGGGACTGGGACAAGATCGTTGAGGAGATCCAACGGGACGGCCACGGCTCCGTGCAGAACCTCTCCTTCGTGCCCGAGCCCATCCGCAGGGTCTTCCGGTGCGCCCACGACATCCACCCCTTGGACCACGTGCGCATGCAGGGAGTGGTGCAACGGGCCTTTGACGCCGAGGGGTACGCCGCCAACTCCCTATCTAAGTGCATCGCCAAGGGCACCCTGATTCCTACCTCCAAAGGGCTCATCCCCGTTGAGGAGATCGCCCCACCCCATCCCGAGGACACCTTTGCCCCGGTGGACGGCTTGTACACGGCGGAGGGATACCGCATCACCGCCCACTACTTCGCTGGCAAGAAGAGGGGGGTTCGGGTGCGCCTAGACAATGGGGCGGAGTTGGTGGGTGCGTGGGAGAGCCACCGCGTCCTCACTCCCCAGGGTTGGCGCCTGATGCGGGAGCTTAAGCCCGGAGACCTCGTTTTGGGCAAGCTGGTTCCCGCCCATGGTCCTGGGGGAGCCCCTATTTCGCTAGAGTTTCCCCTGCGCACCAACGCCAAGGCCCTTCCTCTGCCCGAAAGGATGAGCCCCGAACTGGCCCTCTTTCTGGGCATGTTGGCCGCGGACGGTTCCACGGTGGAGAGCACCGGTTTTGTGGGCATAGCCACCAAGAGCCCGGAGGTGGAAGCGACCTTCCGAGAGGTGGTCCAACGGCTCTTCGGCACGGAACCCAAGGTAACGGTGGACAAACGCACGGGGGTGCGCAACCTGTACCTTACCTCCAGGCGCCTGGTCCGTTACGTGGAGGCTTTAATCGGCAAGGGGGCCGCTGAAAAGCGGGTGCCGCGCCAGATCCTTCAGGGAAACGCCGAGGAGAAGCTCGCTTTCCTTAAGGGGCTGACCTTGGATGGCTATGCTCGTCCGGACTTGGGCCTCGTGGTCTACGAGGGCAAGAGTGCCCGGCTTGCTTACGAGGCTGCGGAGGTGGCCCGGAGCTTCGGGTTGCCCCAGGTGTACCAGGGGCGCAAGAAAGTAGAAGCACCTAAGGAGACATACTTCGTCCATTCGGTGGTCGTTTCGGGTCCCCTGCAGGAACTGGTGGAGCCTATTGAGGTCCATAAACGCATTCCCCGGGTGGACAGGCAGTACAGGGTGTTCGTTCCGGAGGAGGTTGTGGAGGCCACCCGCGTGGGGGTGCACCATCCTGGGTACACAAACCTAAGGTCGGTGCGGAGCAGGGGGGTTTCCCACGTTTACAACTGCACCGCGGACCGTCTGGGTTGGCCCACGGAGGTGTTGGCCTTTAGGGTGGTGGAGGTGGAGGATGTGGGCGAGGTGGAAATGTACGACATAGAGGTGGAGGAGGTCCACCGCTATGTGGTGAACGGCGTCCTCTCCCACAACACCATCAACCTGCCCCATGAGGCCACGGTGGCGGACGTGGAGGCGGCCTACGCCGAGGCCTACCGCACGGGGTGCAAGGGGATTACCGTCTACCGGGATGGCTCCCGGGAGTTCCAGGTGCTCACGGTGAAGAAAGAAGAGAAGGGCAAGGAGAAAAAGGCGCCCGAAGGGGAGCCCCAGGCGGCCCCAGCAAGCGCGCCAAAGCGGGAGGAGAGGCCAGAAGGTCCCGTCTACGAGCGCCCGGGGCGCCTCATGGGCTTTACGGACATGGTGAAGCTCCTTACCCCCGAGGGGGCCAAGCGGAGCTTCCTCGTCACGGTGAACCTCCTCGGGGATAGGCCCATTGAGGTCATCCTCACCTCGGGGAAGGCGGGGGACGAGGCCAACGCCGATAGCGAAGCCCTGGGCCGGGTGGTGTCCATCGCCCTCCAGTACGGGGTGCCCCCCGAGGCCATCATCCGGACCCTTAGGGGCATCAACGGGGGGCTTTACGGGAGCTACCAGGGGAGGCTCGTGTCCAGCAAGGCGGACCTCATCGCCGTGGCCCTGGAGACCATTCCCCAGGCCTTCAAACGGGGCCTTCCCCCCGAGGAGGCGGAAGCCCCCCTGCCGCTTTCCGGGGGAGGCCTCGCCCTCCCTGGGGCTTTGACCTGCCCGGTGTGCGGGGAGAAGGCGTTGGTGCGGGAAGAGGGCTGCTACAAGTGCCAGGCCTGCGGCTACTCCAAGTGCGGCTAGGCGGATGGTGCGGGTGAAGATCTGCGGTCTCACCCGCCTCGAGGACGCCCTCCTCGCTGAGGCGCTCGGGGCCCACGCCCTGGGCTTCGTCCTGGCCCCCGGGTCCAAAAGGCGCCTGGCCCCGGAAGCGGCCCGGGAGATCTCCCGGGCCCTGGGGCCTTTGGTGGTGCGGGTGGGGGTCTTCCGGGACCAGCCCCCCGGGGAGGTTTTGAGGCTCATGGAGGAGGCCCGGCTCCAGGTGGCCCAGCTCCACGGGGAGGAGCCCCCGGAGTGGGCGGAGGCCATCGGCCGCTTCTTCCCCGTCATCAAGGCCTTCCCCCTGGAGGGCCCCGCCAGGCCGGAGTGGGCCCACTACCCTGCCTGGGCCTTCCTCCTGGATAGCCGCCTCCCGGGAAGCGGCGAGCCCTACCCCAGGGAGTGGGCCAAGCCCCTCCTCGCCACGGGCAAGCGGGTGATCCTCGCCGGGGGGATCACCCCGGAGAACGCCCTCGAGGCCCTGGCCCTCCGGCCCTACGCCATTGACCTGGCGAGCGGGGTGGAGGCGGCGGCGGGGGTGAAGAGCCCGGAGAAGCTTAAGGCCCTTTTCGCCCGGGTGCGGGCCTTTATGATGGGGGCGTGAAGGGTCATCCCTTCTTTCCCCATCTCATGGCCATGCTGGAGGCGGCGGACCTCGCCCGGGGCATCCACGCCTACTACCTGGCCAAGGGCTTCACCCAGGGGACCAAGTCGGGCCCCACGGACCTGGTGACCCAGGCGGACCGGGAGGCGGAGGCGGCCATCCGGGAACTCCTCCTCGCCCGCTTCCCCGAGGCGGGGTTCTTGGGGGAGGAGGGGGGAAGCGAGGGGGGAAAGGCCCTCCGCTTCATCGTGGACCCCTTGGACGGCACGGTGAACTACGCCCACGGCTTCCCCTTCTACGGGGTTTCCCTGGCCCTGGAGGTGGAGGGGGTGGTCCAGGCGGGGGTGGTGATGGACACCGCCCGGGGGGAGGTCTTCTACGCCCTGAGGGGCGGGGGGGCGTACCTGGACGGGCGGCCCATCCGGGTCACGGAGCGGGCGGAGTTGCTGGGAAGCCTCCTCGCCACGGGCTTCCCCTACGACGTGGCCCAGGACCCGGAGAACCTCACCTACTTCGCCCGGGCCCTGAGGCGGGGGCTTCTCGTGCGGCGGCCGGGGGCGGCCGCCTTGGACCTGGCCTACGTGGCGGCGGGCCGCCTCGAGGGCTTCTGGGAAGTGAAGCTCAACCCCTGGGACGTGGCGGCGGGGTGGCTTTTGGTGGAGGAGGCGGGGGGGAAGGTCACGGACCTGGAGGGGAGGCCCTACCGCCTGGGCCACCGCTACATCGTGGCCACCAACGGCCGCATCCACGAGGCTTTGCTCCGGACCCTCCGGGAAGACTAGAATGGGGACATGGACCTGGAGGCCAAGAAGAAGGTCCTAAGGAGCTTCACCTACGGCCTTTACATCCTCACGGCCAAAGACGGCGAGGACTACGCTGCCGGCACGGTGAACTGGGTGACCCAAGCCTCCTTCACCCCGCCCCTCATTGCCCTGGGGGTGAAGCGGGATAGCCACCTCCACGCCCTCATAGAGCGCACGGGGAAACTCGCCCTCATGACCCTCGCCGCCGACCAGAAGGCCATCGCCCAGGACTTCTTCAAGCCCACGCAGAGGGAGGGGAACACCCTAAACGGCCACCCCTTTGCGCCTTCCCCCACCCTGGGCCTCCCCCTCCTCACCGAACTCCCCTACTGGCTCGAGGCCGAGGTGCGCCACCTCTACCCCGGCGGGGACCACAGCGTGGTGGTGGCGGAGGTGGTGGGGGCGGGGGTGCGGTACGAGGCCAAGCCCCTCGTCATGTGGGACACGGGCTGGTTCTACGGGGGCTAGCCCTGGCACCGGGGGCAGAAGTGGGCGCTCCGCCCCGCCACCACCTGCCGCCGGATGGGCGCGCCGCAGGCGGGGCAGGGGAGGCCTTCCCGCCCGTAGACGGCGTGGCGCTCCTGGAAGCTTCCGGGGAGGCCGTCGGGCTGCCGGTAGCTTTGGTCGGAAAGCGTGCTTCCCCCAAGGGCGAGGGCCTCGGCCAGGACCTCCTTTAGGGCCCTGAAAAGCCTTTCCCCCTCCTCGGGGCGGAGTTCCTTGGCCCGGCGCAAGGGGTGGAGGCGGGCCCGAAAGAGGGCCTCGTCGGCGTAGATGTTCCCCACCCCCGCCGCCAGGGTCTGGTCCAGGAGGAGGGCCTTGAGGGGCTTGGCGCTTCGGCGAAGCCCTTGGAGGAAGCCTTCCAGTCGGAAATCTTCCGAAAGGGGCTCGGGGCCGAGGCGGCTTAGGAGGGGAATTTCCTGGTAGTTTCCCCCTTCCACCACCCAGATGCGGCCGAAGCGCCGGGGGTCGTGGAAGTGGAGGGGGAAGGAGGGGAACTCCAGGGTGGCCCGGGTGTGGGGGGTGGCCTCGAGGCGGAAGCCCCCCGTCATCCCCAGGTGGACCACCATCTCCAGCCCCCCGGAAAGGGCGAAGAGGAGGAACTTCCCCCGGCGCCCGATGTCCAGGATGCGCTTTCCTTCCGCCCGTTCCGTGTGGCGGTAGCGCAGGGGGTCCTGGTGGCGCACCCTTAGGAGGGGTTTCCCCTTTAGGAGGGGGAGGAGGCGGCGCCTCGTGGTTTCCACCTCGGGCAGCTCAGGCACGGGGCCTCCGCGCCGCCAGGAGGCGGTAAAGGGGCTTCCCCAAAGGGCTTAGGAGGTAGAGGAAGGGGAAAAGGGGCCAAAGGAGGGGGAGGCGGCGGGCCAGGTGGAGGAGTGCCCCATAGCCCCGGTAGACCCTTTCCCCCTCCAGGACGTGGAGCTCCCGGAGAAGGGCCTCCTTTTCCAGGTCCGTGGCCCCTTGTAGGGGCTCCACCCGAAGGGCCTTCCCCAGGTCCAGGGCCTTTAGGGCCTCTCCCAAGGCCCGGCAGTAGGGGCACTGGGCGTCAATCAGCACCCGCATGGGCCTCCACGGGGACGGGCTCCCCCTTCTCGTTCACCGCCACGTAGGTGAGGGTGCCCTTGGTGGCGAGGGTGCGGCCGTTTTCGTGGCCGAAGCGTTCCTTGTACACCTCCACCTCCACGGTCAAGGAGGTGCGCCCCACCCGCACCACCCGGGCCACCACCTCCAGGAGGTCCCCGGTGCGGATGGGCACCTTGAACTCCACGCTCCCCACCGCCACGGTGACCACGGGCTTTTTGGCGTAGCGGGCGGCGGCGTAGGAGCCCACCTTGTCCATAAGGCCCAGGACGAAGCCGCCAAAGGCCGCCCCCAAGGGGTTGGTGTGCTCGGGGAAGACGAGCTCGAGGGTCCGCGCCTCCATGCCCTTAGCCTACAGGAGGCTATCCGTGAGGCGGGCCATCTCCCGGTCCTTCTCCGTGATGCCCCCGGCGCTGTGGGTCCACCACTCCACCTCCACTTGGCCCCAGGCCACGGTGAGGCGGGGGTGGTGGCCCTGGGCCTCGGCCAGTTCCCCCACCCGGTTGGCGAAGGCCAGGGCCTCCCGGAAGTCCTTGAAGCGGAAGCGCTTGTAGAGGCGCTCGGGGTCTTGGCGCACCTCCCAGTCCATGCCCTAAGGGTAAGGCAAAACCCCCGGGCCCATTGTGCCCGGGGGCGGTTTGGTTGCGGGGGCGGGATTTGAACCCGCGACCTTCGGGTTATGAGCCCGACGAGCTACCAGGCTGCTCCACCCCGCGTCGCCATCCTTAACTATAGTGAAGCTTGGCACCTTTGTCAAGTGCAGGCGGAGCTGAGCTCGCATCCCTTCCCCCACCCCGTGCCGGTTGCTGGGAAAAACCCCCAAGCACCCGCACCGCCACGCCCCGCAGGGAAGGAGGACCTTGGGCCAGAAAGAGCTTCACCTCCACCCTCCTCCCGTCGTACCCAGAAAGCCAAGCCCCCTTGCCCTCCGCCTCCCGCACCTCCGGGTAGCGCTCCCCCTCCTCCATCTCCACCTCCCGTTGGCGTAGGGACCGGATGAGGAACCCCATGTCCCATTCCTCCTGCCCCATCCGGGAGACCCGGTCAAAGCCCCGGTCTAGGGAGGAAAAGGGGGACATACCCCAGGGCCTGGACCCCTAACTCGGTTCGGGCAGGGAAAGGGGGAGGGGTGGGTGGGCGCGGGTTTTCTGGGGAGCCGGAAGACCGTGGGGGCCCATGTGGTGGTCTAAAGGAGGAGGAGCATTCGCATACCTTACCCAACCCCCTCTTTGTTTTCCCTTGGTCAAGCCCCTACGGAAAAAAGGAGGAGAACGCAGCAGCAGAGGCGCTTGCGGGAAGCCCCCCGCTTGGGTATAGTGGAAGACCGGTAGGCCCTCTGGGGCTTTGGGAAGGGGAAGGCCATGTACGCAATCGTCAAGACGGGTGGAAAGCAGTACCGGGTGGAGCCCGGGCTTAAGCTCAGGGTGGAGAAGCTGGCCGCCGAGCCCGGCAGCCAGGTGGAGCTCCCCGTCCTGCTCTTGGGGGGCGAGGGAATACGGGTAGGGACCCCCTTCGTGGAGGGGGCCAAGGTGGTGGCCGAGGTGCTGGCCCACGGCCGGGGCAAGAAGATCACCATCTCCAAGTTCAAGGCCAAGGTTCAGTACCGGCGCAAGAAGGGGCACCGCCAGCCCTACACCGAGATCCTCATCAAGGAAATCCAGGGGTGAGCCATGGCGCATAAAAAGGGTCTAGGTTCTACCAAAAACGGCCGCGACTCCCAGGCCAAGCGCTTGGGCGTGAAGCGTTACGGCGGCCAGGTGGTGCGGGCGGGTAACATCCTGGTCCGCCAGCGGGGCACCAAGTTCAAGCCGGGCAAGAACGTGGGCATGGGCCGGGACTTCACCCTCTTCGCCCTGGTGGACGGGGTGGTGGAGTTCCAGGACAAGGGGCGTCTAGGCCGGTACGTGCACGTGCGCCCCTTGGCGTAAGGTGTTCCAAGACGTTCTCCTCATCACCGTCGCCGCCGGCAAGGGTGGCGACGGCGCCGTTTCCTTCCGCCGGGAAAAGTTCGTGCCCAAAGGAGGGCCGGACGGGGGGGACGGGGGGCGGGGGGGGAGCGTCTACCTCCGGGCCCGGGGGAGCGTGGACTCCCTTTCCGAGCTTTCCAAGCGCACCTATAAGGCGGAAGACGGGGAGCACGGCAAGGGAAGCGGCCAGCACGGCCGCGCCGGGCGGGACCTTTACATAGAGGTGCCCCGGGGGACCCGGGTTTACGATGCGGACACGGGAGAGCTTTTGGGGGACCTGACCCAGGAAGGGGAGGTGCTCCTGGTGGCCCGGGGCGGGGAGGGGGGGCGGGGGAACACCCATTTCGTCACCCCCACCCGCCAGGCTCCCCGCTTCGCCGAGGCGGGGGAGGAGGGGGAGAGGCGCAGACTCCGCCTGGAGCTCATGCTCATCGCCGACGTAGGCCTCGTGGGCTATCCCAACGCCGGCAAGTCCAGCCTCCTCGCCGCCACCACCCGCGCCCACCCCAAGATCGCCCCTTACCCCTTCACCACCCTGAGCCCCAACCTGGGGGTGGTGGAGCTTTCCGAGGAGGCCCGCTTCACCCTGGCGGACATCCCGGGGATCATTGAGGGGGCGAGCCAGGGGAAGGGGCTTGGCCTGGAGTTCCTGCGCCACATCGCCCGGACCCGGGTTCTCCTCTACGTGCTGGACGCCACGGAAAACCCCAAGGAGGTCCTCGCCACCTTGCGCCAGGAAGTGGGGGCCTACGACCCCGCCCTCCTCCGCCGCCCGGCCCTCATCGCCCTCAACAAGGTGGACCTCCTCGCCCCCAAGGAGGTGGAGGTCAGGGTGGCGGAGCTCCTCCCGGAGGGCCTTCCCGTCCTTCCGGTGAGCGCCCTTACCGGGGAAGGCCTGGATGCGCTAAAGGAGGCCCTCTGGAGCCTGGTCCAGGCCACCCCGGCTCCCGAGTTGCCCAAGCCCATCCCCAAGACCGAGGTGCGGGCAGGGGTGGAGGTGGTGCCCGTGGCTGAGGGGGTCTACGAGGTGCGGGCCCCGGAGGTGGAGCGCTACCTCAAGCGGCTAAAGGGCGACCTTTCCGAGGCGGCGGGGTACCTGCAGGAGGTCTTCAAGCGTCACGGGGTGGAGGCGGCCCTTCGGGCCAAGGGGGTGCGGGCGGGGGACGTGGTGCGCCTGGGGGGGCTGGAGTTTGAGTACATCCCGGAGGGCTAGGGTGCGGATTGGCCTTTTTGGCGGCTCCTTTGACCCCATCCACCTGGGGCACCTCATCGCCGCCAGCGAGGCGGCCAGCGCCCTGGGCCTGGACCAGGTCCTCTTCGTGGTGGCCGCCCGTCCGCCCCACAAGACCCCCGTGGCCCCCCCGGAGGCCCGGTACGAGATGGTCCTCTTGGCCACGGCGGAGGACCGGAGGTTTGGGGCCTCGAGGCTGGAGCTAGACCGCCCCGGGCCCAGCTACACCGTGGATACCCTGGAGGAAGCCCGCAAGCTTTTCCCCGAGGACGAGCTCTTTTTCATCACCGGGGCCGACGCCTACCGGGACGTCCTCACCTGGAAGGAAGGGCACCGGCTCCACGAGCTCGCCACCCTGGTGGCCGTGGCCCGCCCGGGGTATCCTTTGGAGGCGATGCCCGTGCCCGTGGTGCCCCTTTGGGTGCCGGAGGTGGGCATCTCTAGCACCGAGATCAGGCGGCGCATCCGGGAAGGGCTTTCCGTGCGCTACTGGGTGCCCCGGGCCGTGGAGGTGTACCTTGAAAAGCACGCCCTCTACCGCTGAGCTTTTGGAAAAGGTGAGGCCTTTGGTGACCCCGGAAAGGTGGGCGCACATCCTGCGGGTGGCCGAGCTTGCCCGCACCATCGCCGAGAGGAACGGCCTAGACCCCGAACGGGCCTACTTGGCGGGGCTTCTGCACGATGCGGCGCGGGACCTGCCTTTGGAGGAGCTTTTGCGCCTAGCCTCCCCGGAGAACGAGGTGGAGAGGGCCCACCCCTTGGCCCTCCACGGCCGGGCGGCCCGCAGGCTGGCGGAGGCTTGGGGGGTGGAGGACCCGGAGGTCCTGGAGGCCATAGAGGGGCACGTCTACGGGGTTTCCCCCGAGAACGGGCTGGGCATGGCCCTCTACGTGGCCGACGTTTCCGAGCCCGGGAGGGGGGTGAACGGGGAGATCCGCGACCTCGCCCTTTCGGGGAGGCTTCGGGAGGCCTACCGGGAGGCGGTGGTCAACAAGGTGCACTACCTCCAGGGCAAGGGCATTCCCGTCCACCCCAGGACCCTGGAGGTGTACGAGAGCCTCCAACATGCGCCCTAGGGTTTCCTTCCTCCTCTTGGCCTTGGCGCTTTTCGCCCTTGGGGGCGTTCTTTCCCTGCCCCGTCCGAAGGAGGAGGGGGAGGTGCGCCCCGTGCGGGCGGGGGCCTTGCCGGAGATGGGGGTGGTGGTGGCGGCCCGGGACATAGAGTACTGCGGCTACCACACCCCCTGCGGCCCCGGTTCCCGCACGGACACCATCTTTTACCTGCGCCTAAGGGGCCAGGAGGCCAAGGGGGTGGCCATCCCCCGCGACCTCTATAGCCCCCTGGTGGGGGGCAAGGTGAACGCCGCCTACGGCCGGGGTGGGGCGGAGCTTCTAAAGCGGGCGGTGGCCGAGGCCACGGGGATGGTGGTGGAAAGGCACCTCATCCTCACCCTGGAGAGCGTGGCCCGGGTGGTGGACGCCGTGGGGGGGGTGGAGGTCTATCTGGAAAGGCCCATGCGCTACACCGACCGGGCGGCCAGGCTCTTCATAGACTTCCCCGCAGGCCGCCTCCACCTAAACGGGGAGGAGGCGGTGAAGTACATGCGCTTCCGCCACGATGCCCTGGGGGACTACGCCCGGCTGGACCGCATCAAGGAGGTGTTGGTCCAAGTCTTGCGGAAAGCCCAAGACCCCCGCACCTGGCCCGCCTTGGCCCTGGCCCTGCGGGAGGTCTGGGCCCAGTTGGACACGGACCTCACCCTCGAGGAGGTCCTGGGCTATCTACCCGCCGTCCAGGGGCTTAAGGTTTCCCTGGCCACCCTGCCCACCCGGGAGGGCCCCGGCACCTTCCTCTACGTGGACGAGGAGGCCCGGGCCCGCTTCCTCGCCGCTTTCTTCGGCGAAAACCCCCCTTTGGCACCCCCGGACGTGCCGGTGGTGTTGCGAGGAGAAGGGGCGCTTTTGCGCTGGGGGCAGGCGCTTTTGCAAAGGGAAGGGGTAAGGCCCGTTTTGGAGGAGGCGGGGGTAGAGAGGAGCGCCGTCTACACCCAAGACCCCGTGGCCGGGGCCTACTACGCCGAGCTTTTCCACCTGCCCCTCCTCGCCCCCCATAGGCCCCTTTCGGGCGTGGTGGTGGAGCTTGGGAAGGACCTGCTACAATGAGGCTAGATGGTGAAGACCAAGGAGGCGGTAGAGCTCGTCGGGCGCATTAAGGAACTTCTTTGGGAAAAAAAGGCGGAGAACGTGGTGGCCCTGGACCTCAGGGCCGTTTCCGAAAGCCTGGACTACTTCGTGGTGGCGAGCGCCACCAGCACCCCGCACCTCCAGGCCCTGGAGCGGCACGTGCAGGAGAAGCTAGAGGAGGAGGGGTTGCGCCCTAGGCCCACGGAGGGGCAAAGCCCCCGCTGGGTGGTCCTGGACTACGGGGAGGTGGTGGTCCACCTCATGACCCCCGAGGCCCGGGAGTACTACGACCTCGAGGGCTTCTGGGCCGACGCCGAAAGGCTTTAACTACTTGATGCGGGGCGGGGCCAAAGGCCCCATGATGAAGCGCTGGAAGGCCAGGTAGAAGCCCAGGTAGACGAGGAGCTGGAACCAAAAGCTTGCCGCCACCTTAAGCCCCAAGGCCGCCGCCAGCAGGATGAGGCTCACCGCTCCCATCATCACCAAGGTGGTGCGGAAAAACACCCCGGGGAAGTACTTTAAGGCCTCGCGGAAGGTCTTGGGCCGGCGCGCCTCCCATTCCTTCAGGGCCTTTCTCTTGAGCTTTTCCTCCCGTTTCCTCTTCCCCACAGGGAAAGTATACTGGGCCCCGTGAACGTGGTCCGCACCGTGGCGGAACTCCGGGCGGCGTTGCCCCGGGAAGGGGTGGGCTTCGTGCCCACCATGGGCTACCTCCACGCCGGCCACCTGGCCTTGGTGGAAAGGGCCCGGGCAGAAAACCCCTTCGTGGTGGTGTCCATCTTCGTGAACCCCTTGCAGTTCGGGCCTGGGGAGGATTACCACCGCTACCCCCGGGACCTGGAGCGGGACCAGGCCCTTCTGGAGGCGGCGGGGGTGGACCTCCTCTTCGCCCCCAGCGTGGAGGAGATGTACCCCAAGGGCTTTGCCACCCGGGTCCAGGTGGAAGGCCCCCTCACCGCCCTATGGGAAGGGGAGGTGCGCCCCGGCCATTTCCAAGGAGTGGCCACGGTGGTGGCCCGCCTCTTCCTCCTGGTGGGGCCGAGGCGGGCCTACTTCGGGGAGAAGGACTACCAGCAACTCCTTGTGATCCGCAAGATGGTGCGGGACCTGGGCTTTCCCCTGGAGGTGGTGGGGGTGCCCACGGTGCGGGAGGAGGACGGCCTAGCCCTTTCCAGCCGCAACGTCTACCTTTCCCCCGAAAGGCGCAAGAAGGCCACCGTGCTCTATAGGGCCCTTTCCGCCATGCGGGAGGTGGCGAAGGAGGGCGGAAGCGTGGCCGAGGCCCTGCGGGCTGGGGAGGCGGTTTTGGCGGAGGTGCCCGAGTTTAGGAAGGACTACCTGGCCCTGGTGGACCCCGAGACCCTCCTTCCCCTTTCCGACTGGGTGAAGGGGGCTAGGGGCATCGTGGCCGGGCGCTTTCCCGAGGTGCGGCTTATTGATAACCTGGAGGTCTACCCATGAGCGAGGCCCCTTCCGAGGGAAAGCAAAGCCTTTTGGAGATGCTGAAGGCCATGGTCCAGGCCCGGGCTTCGGATATCCACCTGCAGGCGGGAGCCCCTCCGATGGTCCGGGTGGACGGAAAGCTTAGGCCCTTTGGCAACCGGCCCCTCACCCCGAAGGATACAGAGGCCATCGCGCGGGCCCTCCTCACCCCGGAGCAACAAGAGGAGCTGGAGTACCGGAAGGAGATGGACTTCGCCTACACCATCCCCGGGGTGGCCCGTTTCCGCTGTAACCTCCTCAGGCAACGGGGCAGCTTTGGCCTGGTGATGCGGGTGGTGGCGGAGGTCATCCCCAGTTTTGAGGCCCTGGGCCTGCCCCGGGAGGTTATGGAAAACCTAGCGGCCAAGGAGCGGGGCCTCATCCTGGTCACCGGGCCCACGGGGAGCGGCAAGAGCACCACCCTGGCGGCCCTCATTGACCACATCAACCTGCACTACGCCAAGAACATCATCACCATTGAGGACCCCATAGAGTTTTTGCACCGGCACAAGAAGAGCCTGGTGGTGCAGCGGGAGGTGGGGCTAGACACGGATAGCTTCTACTCCGGGGTCAAGTACGCCATGCGCCAGGACCCCGACGTGATCCTCATCGGGGAGATGCGGGACAAGGAGACGGTGGAGGCCGCCCTCATGGCCGCCCAGACCGGGCACCTGGTCCTTTCCACCCTCCACACCCTGGACGCTTGGCGCACCATCAACCGCATCATTGAGTTCTTCCCCTTGCACGAGCACCAGCAGGTGCGCATCCTCCTGGCGGAATCCCTCCTCGGCATCCTTTCCCAGCGCCTCCTGCCCCGGGCGGATGGGCAGGGGCGGGTGTTGGCCCTCGAGGTCCTCATCGCCACCCCGTACGTGCGGGAGCTCATCAAGGATGAGGACAAGACGCCCCAGATTAAGGAGGCCATGATGGAGGGGAGCATCCACGGCATGCGCACCTTTGACCAACACCTGGTGGAGCTCTACACCCAGGGGCTCATCTCCCTGGAGGACGCCCTCTCCGCCGCCACCAGCCCCCACGAGTTCCGCCTCCTCCTCACCAAGGCCACGGGACAGGCCTACTAGGCCTGGTTTCCACGCTTCCACGCCCGGGGTATAATCCCGGGCGGAGGCGTTTATGCTGGTGACCGGACTGGAAATCCTCAAGAAGGCGCGGGCCGAGGGCTACGGGGTGGGGGCCTTCAACACCAACAACATGGAGTTCACCCAGGCCATCCTCGAGGCCGCCGAGGAGCTTAGGAGCCCGGTGATCCTGGCCCTATCCGAAGGGGCCATGAAGTACGGGGGCCGGGCCCTCACCCAGATGGCGGTGGCCCTGGCCAAGGAGGCCCGGGTGCCCGTGGCCATCCACCTGGACCACGGCTCCAGCTACGAAAGCGTCCTCAAGGCCCTCAGGGAGGGCTTCACCAGCGTCATGATTGACAAGTCCCACGAGGACTTTGAGACGAACGTCCGGGAAACCAAGCGGGTGGTGGAGGCGGCCCACGCCGTGGGGGTCACGGTGGAGGCGGAACTGGGCCGCCTGGCGGGGATTGAGGAGCACGTGGCGGTGGACGAGAAGGACGCCCTCCTCACCAACCCCGAGGAGGCCCGCCTCTTCATGGAGCGCACGGGGGCCGACTACCTGGCGGTGGCCATCGGCACCAGCCACGGGGCCTACAAGGGGAAGGGCCGTCCCTTCATTGACCACCCCCGCCTGGAGCGCATCGCCCAGCTTGTCCCCGCTCCCCTCGTCCTCCACGGGGCGAGCGCCGTGCCGCCCGAGCTCGTGGAGCGCTTCCGCGCCGCCGGGGGGGAGATTGGGGAGGCGGCGGGCATCCACCCCGAGGACATCAGGAAGGCCATCGCCCTGGGCGTGGCCAAGATCAACACCGACACCGACCTGCGCCTGGCCTTTACCGCCCTCATCCGGGAAACCCTGGGGAAGAGCCCCAAGGAGTTTGACCCCAGGAAGTACCTGGGCCCGGCCCGGCAGGCGGTGAAGGAGGTGGTGAAAAGCCGCATGGAGCTCTTTGGCTCCGTGGGTAAGGCCTAGGGCCAGGGGCGCTCCCTCTTTCCGAACGGTCGGGGGTTCCGCCTACGCCCCGGCCGAGGCGGGCCTGGGTCCTATGGGGCGCATCCGGTAAACCGCTCCTCCCATCCTGGAGGGGGCGGTTTACCGGGAGGGCCCGGCTTTGGCGTAGCATGGGCCCATGAACCCCGTGCTTTTCATCCGCGAGAAGCGGGAGGGAGGCAAGCACCGGCAGGAAGACCTAAAGGCCTTCCTCCTGGGCTACCTGAAGGAGGAGGTCCCCGACTACCAGGTGGCCGCCTGGCTCATGGCCGCCTTCCTCCGGGGCCTGGACCGGGAGGAAACCCTTTGGCTCACGGAGACCATGGCCTATTCCGGGAAGGTCCTGGACCTTTCCGGCCTGCCCCATCCCGTGGACAAGCACTCCTCGGGCGGGGTGGGGGACAAGGTGAGCCTGGTGGTGGGGCCCATCCTGGCCGCAAGCGGTTGCACCTTCGCCAAGATGTCCGGCCGGGGCCTGGCCCACACCGGGGGGACCATTGACAAGCTGGAGTCCGTGCCCGGCTGGCGGGGGGAGATGACGGAGGCGGAGTTTCTGGAAAGGGCTAGGCGGGTGGGCCTCGTCATCGCCGCCCAAAGCCCCGACCTCGCTCCCCTGGACGGGAAGCTTTACGCCCTTCGCGACGTGACCGCCACCGTGGAGAGCATCCCCCTCATCGCCAGCTCCATCATGAGCAAAAAGCTCGCCGCTGGGGCGCGGAGCATCGTCCTGGACGTGAAGGTGGGCAAGGGGGCCTTCATGAAGACCCTGGAGGAGGCCCGCCTCCTGGCAAAGACCATGGTGGAGATCGGCCAAGGGGCGGGCAGGCGGGTGAAGGCCCTCCTCACCAGCATGGAGGCTCCCTTGGGCCGGGCGGTGGGGAACGCCATAGAGGTGCGGGAGGCCCTTTTGGCCCTTAAGGGGGAGGGCCCCGAGGACCTGGTGGCGGTGGCCTTGCGTCTGGCGGAGGAAGCCTTGCGCCTCGAGGGCCTGGACCCAGGCCTCGCCCAGAAGGCCCTGGAAAGCGGGGCCGCTTTGGAGAAGTTTAGGGCCTTCCTCGAGGCCCAAGGAGGAAACCCGAAGGTGGTGGAGGACTTCTCCCTCCTGCCCCTTGGGGAAGAGTTGCCCCTTCTGAGCCGGGAGGCCGGGGTGGTGCGGGAGGTGGACGCCTACCGGGTGGGCCTGGCGGTTTTGGCCCTGGGGGGTGGGCGGCGCAGGAAGGGCGAGGCCATTGACCACGGGGTGGGGGTTTACCTCATGAAAAAGCCCGGGGACCGGGTGGAAAGGGGGGAGGCCCTGGCCCTCCTCTACCACCGGGGGCGGGGGGTGGAGGAGGCCTTGGACCACCTGCGGGAGGCCTTCCTTTTGGGGGAAACGGCAAGCCCCTTGCCCCTCGTTCTGGAGGCGGTGGGATAGGGTAAACTCTAGCGGGATGAAAAGGCGGCCCGTGCGCTACACCCTCCTTCTCGCCCGAAGCGGCGGGGGGAGCCATGCCCTAAGCCTCCCCGGGTGGGCGGCCCTCCTCCTCCTGGCCCTTTTGGCCTTGTGGAGCGGGGCCAACCTTTACTTTTGGCACCGGGCCCAGGAGGCCCGGGATTTGGAGGCCAGAATGCGCGCCTTGGCCCAGGAGGCCCGCAGGCTTTCCCTGGCCCTCGAGGCGGAAAAGGCCAAAAACGGGGCGCTTTCCCAGGAGGCGGAGCGTACCAAAAGGGAACTGGAAGCCTTGAAAAAGGCCATTGACGAGCTCCGCCGCCGCGCCGGGCTTTCCCCCCTCAACGCCCTGCCCGTGCGCTACCAAGAGGGGGGACAGGGCGGGGGGGCCATGGCGGGGTGGGCGGAGGTGCGGGCCACGGTGCTGGACCTGCAAAACCAGGTGCGGGAGCTTGTTCCGGCCTTGGAGCGCACGTTGGAGGTGGAGGCGAGCCTCCCCCGGGGGCTTCCCCTCCGGGGCCATGGGGGCATCACCTCCTCCTTCGGTACCCGCAAAAACCCCTTTGGCCCCGGCCTGGAGTTCCACGATGGGCTGGATTTCTCCGCCCCCTACGGGGCGCCGGTCCACGCCACGGGCGGCGGGGTGGTGGCCCGGGTGGGCTGGATGGGGCCCTATGGCCTCGCCGTCCTCTTGGACCACGCCGAGGGCTACCAGACCCTTTACGGCCACCTCTCCCGCATCCTGGTGCGGCCTGGGGAACGGGTGGAGCGGGGGCAGGTTCTGGGCTACGTGGGCTCCACGGGCCGCTCCACGGGGCCCCACCTGCACTACGGCGTCTACCGCCACGGCGTCCCCCTGGACCCCAGGCCCTACCTTTCCCCCGCCTGGGCGGGCCGGTAAAATGGGGCGGATGCTCGCAAGGAGGCAGAACCCCCTCACCTACCTGGCCCCGGAAACCGAGGTCCTGGGCGACCTCAAGGCCAAGGGCCAGGTGCGCATAGACGGCCTGGTCCGGGGTTCGGTCTACGTGGAAGGGGAGCTGGAGGTGGGGCGCACGGGCCGCATAGAAGGGGAGCGCATAGAGGCCCAGGCGGTGCAGATCCACGGGGAGGTCAAGGCCGATATCGTGGCCGGGAAGGTGGCCCTTTCCAAAACGGCCCGCTTCACGGGGAGCGTGCGGGCCCAGGCCCTGGACGTGGAGGCGGGGGCGGTCTTCATCGGCCAGAGCCTGGCTGGGGAGAGCCGGGCCCTCGAGGCTCCCAAGGAGGCGTAGCGTGGCCTTAGAGAGGCTTTTCCGCCGCAAGCGCCCGAGCGGGGAGAACCGGGACGTCCCCGAGCTTTGGACCAAGTGCGAGGCCTGCGGGGCCCAGCTCTACAAAAAGGAGTTCAAGGAAAACCTCTACGTCTGCCCCAAGTGCGGCCACCACCACCGCATGCCCGCCGCCGAGCGGGTGGCCATGCTGGCCGACCCCGGCACCTTCCAGGAAACCACCCGCCTCGCCCCCCTGGACCCCTTGGGCTTCGTGGACACCAAGCCCTATAGGGAGCGCCTCGAGGCCTACCAGAAGGAAACGGGGCGCAAGGACGCCATCGTGGGCGGCACCTGCGCCATCGGGGGGGTCCCGAGCGTCCTTTTGGTCATGGACTACGCCTTTGCCGGGGGGTCCATGGGGAGCGTGGTGGGGGAGGAGATCGCCCGGGGGGTGGAGCGGGCGGCGGAAGAGGGCAGGGCCCTCGTCATCGTGGCCGCCTCGGGGGGCGCGAGGATGCAGGAGGCGGCCCTTTCCCTCATGCAGATGGCCAAGACGGTGATGAGCCTGGACCTCCTTTGGGCCAAGCGCCTTCCCTACGTTTCCGTCCTCACCGACCCCACCACGGGGGGGGTCACGGCCAGCTTCGCCGCCTTGGCGGACGTCATCTTCGCCGAGCCCGGGGCCCTCATCGGCTTCGCCGGTCCTCGGGTGATCCGCCAGACCATCCGCCAGGAGCTCCCCGAGGGCTTCCAGCGCGCGGAGTTTCTCTTAAAGCACGGCATGGTGGACCGGGTCACGGACCGCCGTAGGCTCAAGGCGGAGGTGGTCCAGGCCCTGCGCCACCTACACCCCGGAGTCCCCTATGCCCCTGGAGTTTGAAAAGCCCATCCTGGAACTGGAAAAGCGCATCCAGGAGCTCAAGGAAACTGCCCGCACCACGGGCGTGGACCTGGAGGCGGAGATCCGCCTTCTGGAGGAGCGCTTGGCGCGGCTCAAGCAGGAGATCTATGGCAACCTCACCCCCTGGCAGCGGGTGCAGCTCGCCCGGGCCCCAGGGCGGCCCACCACCTTGGACGTGTTGGCCAAGGCCTTCCAGGACTTCCTGGAGCTCCACGGGGACCGGGCCTTCGCCGACGACCCCGCCATCGTGGGGGGGCTCGCCTACCTGGAGGGGCAGAAGGTGGTGGTGGTGGGCCACCAGAAGGGGCGGGACACCAAGGAGAACCTCCAGCGCAACTTCGGCATGCCCCACCCCGAGGGGTACCGCAAGGCCATGCGCCTCATGGACCTGGCGGACCGCTTCGGCTACCCCTTCATCAGCTTCATTGACACCCCGGGGGCCTACCCCGGGGTTTCCGCCGAGGAGCGGGGCCAGGCCTGGGTCATCGCCCAGAGCATCCAGCGCATGGGGCGCCTAAGGGTGCCCGCCATTGCCGTGATCCTGGGGGAGGGGGGAAGCGGGGGGGCCTTGGCCATCGGGGTGGCCAACCGGGTCCTGATCCTGGAAAACGCCTGGTACTCCGTCATTAGCCCCGAGTCCTGCGCCGCCATCCTCTGGCGGGACGCTAAGGAGGCTCCCAAGGCGGCGGAGGCCCTTAAGCTCACGGCCCACGACCTCCTGGCCCTTGGGGTGGTGGACGCCGTCATCCCCGAGCCCGAGGGCGGGGCCCACAAGGACCCGGACCGGGCCATCCAGAACGTGAAGGAAGCCCTTCTGCGGACCCTGGAGGAACTCAAGGCCCTCACCCCGGAAACCCTTTACCAGGACCGCTACCGCCGCTTCCGCGCCCTGGGGGCCTACGCCGAGTCTTAAGGGGCCTTGGCCTCCTTCCCTCAGGATTTTCACAGGAACCCTTTAGCCTGAGGGCGGAGGTGAGGAATATGCGGAGGTTCCTCCTAGCGGTGTTGGGATTGGGGGCAGTTTTGGCCCAGCAGCTAAGCCCCCAGGGCATCCTCATCAACCCGGTGCCCACGGATTTGCAGGTCAAGGTCTGGGTGGACAAGGACCCCGGCAAGCGGGGTACGGCCCTTTACCAGGTGGGGGAGCCCATCCACATCTACGTGAACGTGAACCAAGACGCCTACGTCTATCTCTTCAATATCAACGCCGACGGGAAGATAGACCCCATCCTGCCCAACGCCTACGAGCGGGATAACTTCCTAAGGGCGGGGGAGACGCGGCGGTTTCCCCCGGAATGGGCCCGTTACCGCTACACCGTGACCGGCCCTGAGGGGGAAGACCGCATCCTGGCGGTGGCGAGCCGGAGGCCCCTTTCCCTCCTGGAGATTTTGGACCTGGAGGGGAACCGGGTGCGGGTAGAGGGGGCGGAGGGGCTTGCGAGGGCGCTTTCCATCGTCATTGAGCCCATTCCGGCCCGGGACTGGGTCACGGACGTGGCCCGCTACTACGTGGGCCGGGTAACCGCGCCGCCCCCTTCCACCGCCACCTTGGCGGTGGACTCGAGGCCCCAAGGGGCCGAGGTCTACCTGGACGGCCGCTTCCAAGGGCGCACGCCCCTTTCCCTCTCCGTGAACCCGGGGCGGCAGGAAGTGGAGGTGCGGCTTCCCGGTTACCAGCCCTACCGGGTGGCGGTGAACCCGAGGCCTGGGGAACGGGTGCAAATCTTCGCCCAGCTCGTTCCCGAGCTCCGGCAGGGCACCTTGGCGGTGGCCTCCACGCCCGGCGGGGCGGAGGTCTACCTGAATGGCGCCTTGCGGGGCCGCACCCCCCTAAGCCTCGCCCTGCCCGAGGGGCGGTACGAGGTGGAGCTTAGGCTTTCCGGTTACGAGCCCTACCGTACCCGCATTGAGGTGCGCCGGGGGGAGACCACGCGGTTGGACGTGCGCCTAAGCCCCATCCGCACCGGCACCCTCCTCCTGGAGTCCAGCCCCTCGGGGGCCGAGGTCTACCTGAACGGGCAGCTTAGGGGACGCACCCCCTTGCGGCTCACCCTGGACGAGGGGACCTACCGGGTGGAGCTTAGGCTTCCCGGCTACGAGCCCTACACCGCCAGCGTCCGGGTGGAGCGGGGCCGGGAGACGCGGCTTTCCGCCAGGCTTACCCCCATCCGCACCGGGGAGCTCTCCTTGGAGGTGAGGCCCCAAGGGGCCGAGGTCTACGTGGACGGCCGCTTGGTGGGGCGGGGTTCCGTGCGGCTTAGCCTCGAGGCCGGCCTGCACGAGGTGCGGGTGGTGGCCCCCGGCTACACCGAGTACCGGGCCCAGGTGGAGGTGCGCCCCGGGGAAAGCCTGCGGCTTTTTGTGGAGCTTGTGCCCCTGCGGGCTGTCTTGGAGCTCTACCTCAACGTGGAGGCCCGGGTCTTCCTGAACGGCGAAGAGGTGGGGCTCGCCCGGGGTGGCTACCTCCGCCTGGAGGCGCCCCCGGGGGAGTACGAGCTCACCCTGGTGGCCAAGGGCTACCGCACCCTGGTGCAGACGGTGCGCCTAAGCGGCAACCAGGTGCTCAGGCTAGAGCTTAGACCGCTTTAGAAGGCCGGCCCCGGCCCTTAAGGGCCGGGGCGCTTTTTCCGCCAAGCCAGGTAGGAGAAGACCACCAGGTAGAGGGCGCCCAAAAGGAGCCCTAAAAGCCATAGCCAGATTCCCCACGCTCCCAGGAAGGCGGCGGCCCAGGCGAGAAGCCCGAGGAGGGCGAAGACGAGGCCCGCCCGCCTATGGGTCTTTCGCCACACCTCAGGGTTTTCCAGGGTCCAGGGGGTGCGCACCCCCGCCAGGTAGTTTTGGGGAAGCCGGGGGAGGAGGGGCCCAAGGACCAGGAAGACGAGCCCCACCCCGATCAGGATGGCCTGCCCTACGGGAAAAGGGTTTCCCTGTACCGCCCGCCAGAGGGCATAGAGCAGGGTCCCCTGCAGGAAGAAGAAGGCCCAGACCACCCCGGCCACCAGCCAGGGCCAGACCCAAGGCGCTTGCCCCTTGAGCTTGGGGTCTAAACGGGGGGCCAAGGCGAGGAGGGGGTAAAGGAGGAAGGTGAGGACCAGGGGCAGGAGGAAGATCTCCAGGCGGCTCCCGTACCGGTCCACCTCCCCTTGGGCGTTGAAGTGGGCGGGGATCCTTTCCGGGAGCAAGGCGTAGGCGTAGAGGGTGATGCCCCAGGTGAAAAGGAGCCCCAAAGGCGCAAGGAGGCGCTTCATCCCTAAAGCCTATACCATGGGGGCATGGAGGCCATCGTTCTAGGGGGCGGCGAGGAGGCTTGGGCCAGGAAATACGGGGTGCGGAGCAAGGCTTTGGTGCCCTACCGGGGAAGGCCTTTGGCGGAGTGGGTGCTTTCCGCCTTGGCCGAGGCGGGGCTTTCCGCCCTCTACGTGGGGGAAAACCCTGGGCTTACCCCCCCTCCCCGCCTCACCCTGCCGGACCAAGGGAGTCTCCTCGCCAACCTGGAGGCGGCCTTGGCCCATGTGGAGGGCCGGGTCCTGGTGGCCACCGCCGACATTCCCCACCTCACCCCGGAGGCGGTGCGCTTCGTCTTGGAGAGGGCGCCGGAAGCGGCCTTGGTCTACCCCATCGTGCCCAAGGAGAAGGTGGAGGCCCGCTTTCCCAAGACCCGGCGCACCTACGCCCGGCTCAAGGAGGGGACCTTCACCGGGGGGAACCTCCTCCTTTTGGACAAGGCCCTCTTCTTCCAGGCCCTGCCCCTGGCCAAACGGGTGGTGGCCCTGCGCAAGAGGCCCTTGGCCCTGGCCCGGCTGGTGGGCCTGGATATCCTCCTCAAGCTCCTTCTGGGGAAGCTCTCCCTGGCCGAGGTGGAGGCCAGGGCGAGCCGGATCCTGGGGGTGGAGGCCAGGGCCCTCCTCACCCCTTACCCCGAGGTGGGGGTGGACGTGGACCGGGAGGAGGAATTGGTAAGCTAGACCCATGCGCACGGTGAAAGAGCTACGCCTGGCGGGGCTTTTCGCCTACCTGGCGGCCTTGGTGTTGGGGCTTTTATTTTCCTACCTCCTCCACGTCCTCTTGGGGGGCGGCGGGCGGCTTGGGTGGGGAAGCTTCAACCTGGCTGGGCTTCTGGAGGGGCTTGGGTTCGTGCTCGCCTTTACCTTCGCCCTTTATCTGGCCAAGAAGGCGGTGCGGGTGCCCTGCACCACCCTGCTCACCGCCGGGCTTCTGGGACCCGCCCCCGCCCGCCGCCTGGCCAAGCCCCTGCCCCGGGTGGAGGGCCTCGAGGCCTACGAGGGCCGGGGGGTGGCCCTCTTGGTGCAGGAGGGGAGGCCCGTGGGCGTCCTGGGCCTTGCCGACCACATCCTGCCCTTGGAGGAGGTGGCGGGCGTGGAGGAGGAGGTGGCGGTGGGCGAGCTCGCCCCCCTTTTCCTCCGCCAGCCTTTGGTGCTGGTCTTCCGGGGGGAGGAGGTCCTCGGGGCCATTCCCCGGGAGGCCTTCTTCCGCCACATGGGCTTTGACGCTTGACAAGTGGGTTCCTGCCCTAAAATAGGGGGGAGCGGTCGCTCGGGAGGTGAAGGATGCCGCACGTGATCTGTGAGCCCTGCATCGGAGTCAAGGACCAGTCCTGCGTGGAGGTGTGCCCCGTGGAGTGCATCTACGACGGGGGGGACCAGTTCTACATCCACCCCGAGGAGTGCATTGACTGCGGGGCCTGCGTGCCCGCTTGCCCGGTGAACGCCATCTTCCCCGAGGAGGACGTTCCCGAGCAGTGGAAGTCCTACATTGAGAAGAACCGCAAGCTGGCGGGGCTAGAGTAAACCCCCGCTAGGGGCCAGCCCTAAGCTCGCGCACGTACCAGCTAAGGGCTGGCCCCCCGTCTTTCACGTGGCGGAAGCCCTGGGCCAGGAAGAAGGCGATGGCGCGGGCGTTGTTGCCGTAGACCACGGCGTAAAGCCGCTCTACCCCGGCCAGGTGCTCCACCAGGTGGGCGAGGGCCCGCTGGCCCAAGCCCTGGCCCTGGCGGTCTTCCCGGATGAGGAGGAGGCTTAGGGTGGCGTCTTTGGCCTCGGGGTAGTGGAGCTTGTAGTCCAGATAGCCCACGGCCTCCCCTTCCTGGAAGATCAGGAAGGCGCGGCGCCGATGGTCCTTTTCCAGGGTGGCGAGGTCGCGGGCCACGTCCTCGAGGGTGGGCATCTCCATGCCGATGAGGGCGAAGTACCCGGGGCTTCCCTGGTAGACCGCGTGGAGAAGGGGGGCGTCCTCCGGGGCCGCCGGGCGGAAGGCGAGGCTTAGGGTCCGCATCTCCCCCATGCTACCCTGCCCCTTCTAAGAGGCGGGTGAAAGAAAACCGCCCCGGGTTTCCCGGGGCGGCTCTCCGCCACGTTTACCTGCGGGCCGGCTCCACCACGGTGACGTTCACCGCCTGGGGGCCCTTGCCGTTCTTGCCCGGCTCCACGTCAAAGGTGACGATGTCGCCCTCGTTCAGGGTGCGGAACCCCTTGGCGTTGATGGCGCTGAAGTGGACGAAGACGTCCGTGTCCCCCTCGCGCTCAATGAAGCCGTAGCCCTTCTCCGCATTGAACCACTTGACCCGACCCTTCTGCATACCGCTCCTTCGCTTCCAGGCCCTTTTGGGGCCCGTATCCGGGGCCTTAGGGGTTGCTTTAGACCCATGGGGCCACCCTATAGCGACCCGGAATACCTTACTTTACCACGAGGGGCCTATTTGCGGAAGAACCCCTTGACCCTTTCCCAGAAGCCCTCGGGGGCTACCCTTTCCCCCACCTCCTCGGCATAGGCCCGGAGGAGCTCCCGGGCCCTAGGGGAGAGCTTCTTGGGCACGGAAAGCTCCACCACCACCCTTAGCGCCCCCCGTCCCCGGCCCCCTGGGTGGGGCAGGCCTTCCCCGGGAAGCTCAAACACCTCCCCGTGCCCCGTTCCCGGGGGGATCTCCAGGGGGATGGGGCCGGAAAGCCCCGGCACCTCCACCTGGGCGCCCAGGGCGGCCTGGGCCAGGCCCAGGTGCAGGCGAAAGACCAGGTCCGCCCCCTGGCGCTCCAGGTGAGGGTGGGGGCGCACCCGCAGGCGGATGTAGAGATCGCCGGGCCCCCCTGGGCCCAGGTTCCCGTAACCGGGCACCCGCAGGAGGTGGCCTTCGTCCATCCCTGGGGGGATGCGCACCGTAATCCTTTCCTCCCGGGGGATGCGCCCCCGGCCGTGGCAGGCGGGGCAGGCCTCCGCCAGAAGGTGGCCCTGGCCCTTGCAGTGGGGGCAGGTGGTGCGGGTGACGAAGCCGCCGAAAAGGCCTTGGCGAAAGCTTTCCACCACCCCGCGCCCCCCACAGGTGGGGCAGGCCACCCGCTTACCCCCCTGGCCCCCGCAGGCCTCGCACGGCACGAGCCGGGCGTAGACCACCTCCGCCTCCTTGCCTTCCAGGAGGTCCTTTAGCTCCACCTCCACCTCGGCCTCCAGGTCCTCCCCCCTGGGGGCGGCCCGGGGGGAACGGAAGCCGAAGACCTGGGCGAAGAGGTCAAAGAGGTCCTCGGCGCGGTACTCCGCCTGCCCCAGAAGGCCCCGGTCATACTGGGCCCGCTTTTCCGGGTCGGAGAGCACGGCGTAGGCCTCGTTGATCTCCTTGAAGCGCTCCTCCGCCGCCTTGTCCCCCGGGTTGCGGTCGGGGTGGTACTGCAGGGCCAGCTTGCGGTAGGCCCGTTTGATTTCCTCCTGGGTGGCCTCGCGGCCCACCCCCAGGATGGCGTAGTAGTCCTTCATCCACCTAGCACTTTACAGGGAAGGGGGCCTTCTGCTAAAGTGCCGGGCAATGAGGCCCTCGCGAGCTATCCGGTAGGGGGCCCCTTCCTACGGGAAGGGCCCCCCCGGTTTGGCCGCGGGGGCCTCGCTTCATCTAGGAGGAAGCCCATGTTGCTCCTGACCCCCGGACCCACCCCCATCCCCGAACGCGTGCAGAAAGCCCTAATGCGCCCCATGCGGGGGCACCTGGACCCCGAGGTCCTGGCGGTGAACCGGGCCATCCAGGAGAGGCTCCGAAGCCTCTTTGACCCTGGGGAAGGGGCCCTGGTGGCGGCCTTGGCTGGCTCGGGGAGCCTGGGCATGGAGGCGGGCCTGGCCAACCTGGACCGGGGCCCGGTGCTCGTGTTGGTCAACGGGGCCTTCTCCGCCCGGGTGGCGGAGATGGCTGCCCTCTACGGCTTGGACCCCGACGTCCTGGAATTCCCCCCGGGGGAGGCGGTGGACCCCGAGCGGGTGGCCCAGGCCCTTAGGAAGCGCCGCTACCGCATGGTGGCCCTGGTCCACGGGGAGACCTCCACGGGGGTTTTGAACCCGGCGGAGGCCATCGGGGCCCTGGCCAAGGAGGCCGGGGCCCTTTTCTTCTTGGACGCCGTGACCACCTTGGGGATGCTCCCCTTCTCCATGCAGGCCATGGGGGTGGACTACGCCTTCACCGGGAGCCAGAAGTGCCTCTCCGCCCCCCCGGGCCTGGCCCCGGTGGCGGTTTCGGCGGAGGCGAGGAAGGCCTTTTCCGGGAGGCGGGGCTGGTACCTGGACCTCGCCCGGGTGGCGGAGCACTGGGAGCGGGGGGGGTACCACCACACCACCCCCGTCCTCCTGCACTACGCCCTCCTCGAGGCCCTGGACCTGGTCTTGGAGGAGGGCGTGGAGGCGAGGGAAAAGAGGGCGCGGGAGGTCTACGCTTGGCTTCTTGAGGAGCTAAGGGTCCGGGGCTTTAGCCCTTACCCCAAGGAAAGCCCCCTGCCCACGGTCCTGGTGGTCCGTCCCCCTGAGGGGGTGGAGGCGGACCGCCTGGTCAAGGCCCTGTACGCCCAAGGGGTGGCGGTGGCCGGGGGGATCGGCCCCACCCGGGGAGCGGTTCTGCGGCTTGGCCTCATGGGGGAGGGGGCGCGGAAGGAGCTTTACCAGGTCTTCCTGGCGGCCTTGGACCGGGCCTTGGCCCTAGTGTAGGAAGAAGTAGGCGTAGAGGAGGGCTAAGGCCATGCGGTAGTAGGCGAAGGGGCGGAAGCCATAGCGCTCCACGAAGCCGAGCATCCAGCGCACGGTGAGGAGGGCGGTGAGGAGGGCGGCGGAAAAGCCCAGGAGGAGGAGGCCATACCCCCCCTCGGGCACCGCTTGGGCGCTTTTGAGGAGGTCGTAGCCCACCGCCGCCAGCATGGTGGGGAGAGCGAGGAGGAAGCTAAACTCCGCCGCGCCCTTCCGGGATAGCCCCAGCAAGAGCCCCCCCAGGATGGTGGCCCCGCTCCGGCTCGTGCCCGGGAAGAGGGCGGCTAGGCCCTGGAAGACGCCGATGAGGGCCACCCGTTCCCAAGGGAGCTCGGTGGCGTCCCGGAAGCGGGCCCTTTCCGCCAGGCGGTCGGCGAAGAGGAGGACGAGGCCCACGAAGAAGAGGAAGAAGACCACCACCTCGTCCCGCCCCAGGACCACCCCCTTGATGAAGGGGTAGAGGAGGAAGCCCATGGCCGCCGTGGGCAGGAAGGCCACCCCGATGCGGAGCCACAGGGCCCGGTCCACCAGGAAGCGCTTCCCGTAAAGGAGGAGGATGGCCAGGATGGCCCCAAGCTGGATGGCGATGAGGAAAGTTTTCAAAAAGGCATCGCTTTCCACGGGTAGGCCGAGAAGGTGGAAAAGCAGCGTCAGGTGGCCGGTGGAGGAGACGGGCAGGAACTCCGTGAGCCCCTCCACCACCCCCAAGAGAAGGGCTTCCCAAGCGCTCATGCGGCCCATGCTACCATGGGGGCGTGGAGGTTTCCGTCCTCATCCCCGCCGCCGGGAGGGGGGAGCGGCTCGGCCTTGGGCCCAAGGCCTTCCTGAAGGTGGGGGGAAAGACCCTCTTGGAATGGGCCTTGGCCGCTTTTGCCCAGGCGGCGGAGGTCCTGGTGGCCCTTCCTCCCGGGATGGAGGCGCCCAAGGGCCTCAGGGCCACCTTTCTGCCGGGCGGGGAAACCCGCCAGGCCTCCGTGGCCCGGCTTCTGGAGGCGGCAAGCCTCCCCTTGGTCCTGGTGCACGATGTGGCCCGGCCCTTCGTGAGCCGGGGCCTTTTGGATAGGGTCCTGAAGGCCACAGAGGCCACGGGGGCGGCGGTGCCCGTTTTGCCCGTGCCGGACACCTTGGTCCAGCCGGAAGGGGAGGGCTACGGGGAGGTGGTGCCCCGGGAGGCCTTGCGCCTGGTGCAGACCCCCCAGGGCTTCTTCACCGCCCTTTTGCGGGAGGCCCATGCCTACGCCAGGAAACGGGGCCTTTCCGCCACGGACGATGCCCAGCTGGTGCGGGCCCTGGGCTACCCCGTGGCCCTGGTGCCGGGGGAGCGCACGGCGTTCAAGGTCACCTACCCAGAGGACTTGGCCTTGGCGGAGGCTTTGGCGCAGGTATGGAACGGCTAGCGGTGGCCAAGGTGAACCTGGGGCTTTCCCTCTTGGGGCGGCGGCCCGATGGGTACCACGAGCTCCACACCCTCTTCGCCGCCCTCACCTTCGGGGACCGGCTCTATCTGGAGCCCATTCCCGAGGGGATTGAGTTCAGGGGGCGTTACGGCAAGCGGAACCTGGCCTACCGGGCGGCGGCCCTTTACCTGGAGAGGGCGGGCTTTCCGGGGGGGGTGCGCATCGTGTTGGAGAAGGCCCTGCCCGAGGGAGCGGGCTTGGGCGGGGGGAGCTCGGACGCCGCCCAGGTGCTTTTGGGCCTGAAGGAGCTCTATCCGGCGGAGGTGGACCTCTTCGCCTTGGCCCTTTCCTTGGGGGCGGACGTGCCCTTTTTCCTCCAGGGCGGGGGGGCAGAGGCCCGAGGGGTGGGGGAGAAGCTTCGCCCTTTGGCCCTTCCCCCCTTGCCCGTGGTGGTCTTCGCCCCGGGCCTGCGCCTTCCCACCCCCCGGGTGTACGGGGAGGTGAAGCCCCACGACTTCGCCCCCGAGCTCCCCGTGGAGGAGATCCTGGCGGCCCTCGCCCGGGGGGAAGAGCCCCCCTATTGGAATAGCCTCGAGGGCCCCGCCTTCCGCCTCTACCCCGAGCTCAAGGAGGTGAAGGCCCGCCTCAAGGCTTTCGGGCTCAAAGGGGTCCTCATGTCGGGTTCGGGGAGCGCCTTTTTTGGCCTAGCGGAAAGCGAGGACCACGCCGAGGAGGTGGTGAAGGCCCTAAGGCACCAGGGTTTTGTCCGCAAGGGTATCCTGGGAGGTTCCCATGTCCCCCTTGGAAACGGCGCTTTTTCCCTATAGCGAGGCCTTGGCGGAGCTCAAGGCCCTGCCCATCCGTTGGGACCAGGAGCGGTTTCTCTTCTGGCTCAGGCAGGACTATCCCTTTGTGGAGGCTCTTTACCGCTTCCAGGTGGGGCTTTTGGCGGAGGCGCCCCAGGCCCACCGCTTCCCCTTGGTCCAGGCCCTCTTGGCCACGGTGGAGGAGCTGGACTGGCTCCTTTCGCAAGGGGCGGATCCCAAGGAGCCCGTGCACCCCGTGCGCCAGGAATACGCCGCCCTCCTGGGGGAGATGGGGGGCCTGGCCTACCCTTACCGCCTCGTCCTCTTTTACTTCCTCAACCGCCTCTTCCTCGAGGCCTGGAACGCCCACGTGGAAGGGGAAGGCCCCTGGCAGGAGCTCGCCGAACACTGGTCGGCCCCGGAGTTCCAGGCGGTGCTCTACGACCTGGAGGTCATCGCCCAGGGCCTGTTGGCCGAGCTAAACCCCCATCTCCTGCAGGCCTACCTGGCCCGCATCCTGGAGATGGAGAAGAAGACCTGGAGCCTGCTCCTTTAGTTGAGCTCCTCGCCCCAGGCCTCCTCAAAGAGGCGCTTAGCCTCCTGGACGGAAATCTCCAGGGTCTGGGAAACCTCTTCGGCCAGGAGGTAGATGGCCCGCCTCAGGGCCTGGCGGTCCAGGTCGGCCAGGCCCCGCTCTAGTTCCCAAGCCCGAAGCTGCCCCGCCATCTGGGCGATGCGGTAGGGGTTCCCGTCCGCCAGGATCTCGCTCGTCTTCCGGTGCCTCGCCGCCCACTGCTTGGGCAGGGGCATGCGCCCGTTCTTTAGGAGGTCCAGGATGACGGGAACCTCGTCCGGGCTTAAGGCCTTGCGCATCCCCACGCTATGGGGGGCTTCCACGGGTACGTAGGCCTTGGAGCGGGAGCCGGGGAAATCCACCTGGTAGTAGGCCCGGCTTACGCCGCTAACGCTCCTTTGGGCTATGCCCGCCACCACACCGACCCCATAAGGGGGTAGGACCACCTTGTCGCCGGGACGAAACTCTTTCACGGCGCGACTCCTTTCCGGAGCACCAAAAGGAGGTGCTCCATGTAGGCCTCCACCTCTAGCTGGGGGGTACACCCTAAGGCCGCAAGGACGGCGGCGGTGGCCTTCGGGGAAAGCTCGGGCCGCACGGCCCCTTCCGCCTGGCCGCTTCGCACCAGTTCTTCCAGAAGGTCCAGGTAGTGCTGGTGCAAGCCCTTGAGCCAAGGGGTGGGGTCTTCCATGGCCTCCCGGGCCACGGCGGCCCAAAGGCCCCGCCACTCCTCTATCCAGGCCAGGCGCTTGCGCAAGAGGGCCTCCAGGCGCACAAAAAAGGGCGCCCGCAGGCGCACCACCTCCTCCACCTCCCGGTAGAAGGCCCAGGTCCTTTCCTCCACCAAGGAGCGCAGGAGGTCCTTCTTGTCGCGGAAGTAGAGGTAGATGGTGCCCTTGCCCACCTCCGCTCTCCGGGCCACCTCCTCCATCTTGAGCCCGGAAAGCCCCATCTCCCGGAGGATTTCCAAGGTGGCCTCGAGGATGGCCCGCTTCTTGTCCTTGGAAATCGCCCCCGGGGGGGATACCATCGCGGCCACGTCCTTGAGTCTACCACACCGCCCTTTTCCTTTCATGAGGAAAGCGCTACCCTAAGGGACAAGGAGGCAGGGTATGCGTCAGGGCTTCTTCGCCTTGCTCACCGCAGACCCCTTGCGGGGGGCTTTGCGCCCCGTGGAGGAAAGGCTCTTGGCGGAGGCCCGGGGGGAAGCCCTTTTCCTCGTTCCCTACCCCTTGCGGGACGTGGCGGAGGCCTGGCGCCTGGCCTACCGCCACCTGGGGCTCAAGCGGGGGAGGGTGGTCTACCTGAGGCGCCGGGAAGAGGCCTTTGACCCCGAGGTGGCCCAGAAGGTGGCGGAAAGCCCCCTGGTGCTTTTGGCCGCCGAGGGCCTCCCGGAGTTTTTGGACCTCATACGGGGAAGCCTCCTCCTCGAGGCCCTCCTGGAGGTCCACCGCCAGGGCGGGGGGGTGGTGGCCTTGGGAGAGGCGGCGGGGATCTTGGGCGAGGCGGCCTTTTACACCCTGGAGGGGGAGGTGCGGGCCGCCTTGGGCCTAGCCCTTCTCCGGGGCCTCGCCCTCTTGCCCCGGGTGGAGGAGAAGGGCCGCTTCTTGGCCCTTTCCCGCCTGGTGGCGGACAACCCCGACCTGGTGGGCTTAGGGCTATTGGAGAACACCGCCTTGCGCCTCCTGAGGGGCCTGGGGGAGGTCTGGGCCGGGGGGGTGACCCTGGTGGACGCAGGGGGGGCGGAGTTCACCGCCAGGGGGGTGAAGGGGCTCAAGGTGGACGTGCTTGCGGCGGGGGAGCGCTTCCCTCTGCCCGCCCTTTAGCCTTACCATGGCCCCATGCCCTCGGGGCGCGTGCACGAGGCTCTTAACCTGACCGTTCTGGGGGCTGGGGCCCTCGCCTACCTGGCCCAAGGGGGTTCTCCGGAGGAGCCCCGGGCCCTGGCTTTCGCCTTGGCCTATTTGGCCGGCACCTATCTGCTTTCCCCGGACCTGGACTTGGCGGAAAAGGGGTCAGGCCCCGGGCGGCGCTGGGGGGTTTTGCGCCTCCTCTGGCGGCCCTATGGCTGGCTTTTCCGCCACCGGGGCCTTTCCCACACCTGGGTGCTCGGGCCCCTCACCCGGCTCGCCTACCTGGGGGGAGTGGGTGGGGTTTTGGCCTTCCTCTTGG
Source organism: Thermus hydrothermalis (assembly GCF_022760925.1). Lineage (NCBI taxonomy): Bacteria > Thermotogati > Deinococcota > Deinococci > Thermales > Thermaceae > Thermus > Thermus hydrothermalis. The sequence continues at coordinate 96,410 of NZ_JAKTNT010000007.1, forward strand.
GGAGGATTTTGGCCTACTTAGGGGTGGACCTGGACCTTAGGTTTCCCGTTTGGCCCAAAGAAGCCTTGGGGTGGGGGCTTTTGGGCTACTACCTCTCCCAGTGGCTGCACTTGGTGGCGGACGGCATTTGGCCGGACCACGACCTCAGGCAACTCCGGCGGCCAAGGTGAGGCGGTTTACATACCAAGCCGGGGCAGGGTAGAGAATGAGGGCATGCGCAAGCGGGTTCTTTGGGCGTTAGGGGTCCTATTGGGCTTGGCCTTTGCCGTCCAGCCTGGGCAGCGCATCCCCGACTTCGCCCTTTTGGACCCCCAGGGGAACCTCGTCACCCCCGCCACCATGAAAAAACCCGCGGTCCTCGTTTTTTGGGCAAACTGGTGCCCGGTGTGCCGGGCGGAGTTCCCGGGCCTTCACAAGGTGGCGGAGGAAACCGGGGTGCCCTTCTACGTCATCAGCCGCGAGCCCAAGGACACCAAGGAGGTGGTCCTGGCCTATATGAAGGCCTACCCTCGTTTTATCCCCCTCCTGGCCTCGGACCGGGACAGGCCCCACGAGGTGGCGAACCGCTTCAAGGTCTTGGGGCAGCCCTGGACCTTCGTGGTGGACGGGGAGGGCAAGGTGGTGGCCCTCTTCGCCGGGCGTGCCGGGCGGGAGGCCTTGCTAGACGCCCTCCTCCTCGCCGGGGTGGAGGTGCCATAGCTCCGCTCGCCGTACCTCGCCCTGGGGGATAAGGCGCAGGAGGAAGTCCGCTTCCAGGGCCTCCGGGTCGCCCCACTCCACCAGAAGGAGCCTCGCCCCCTCCCGGGCCGCCTCCAACTGGGGTAGGAGGAGGTGGGGGTCCTTTAGGCGGTAGAGGTCGGCGTGGACCAGGGGGCCTTGGGGGGTGGGGTAGGTGTGGATCAGGGTGTAGGTAGGGCTCGTCACCCGGCCCCCGAAGCCCAGGGCCTCTGCCAGGAAACGGGTAAAGGTGGTCTTTCCCGCCCCCAAGGGACCTTCCAGGACCACGAGGGCCCCTTCGGGCAGGAGGGGGAGGACCTCCTGGGCCAGGGCTTCGGTGTCCTCGAGGCTCCCCAGGGTTCGGGCAAGCAGGAGGGTCTTCCGCATAAGCAGAAAAGGCCCCGAAGGGCCTTTCTTGGTGCCGGGAGCGGGACTTGAACCCGCACGCCCTTGCGGGCACCACCCCCTCAAGATGGCGTGTCTACCAGTTCCACCATCCCGGCAGGGCGCGCCTCACGCGCAAGGCTTAGTTTAGCAAAAGCCCCTTCTTTGTCAAGGTTGGCGGGCTTGGGACATTTGTCCCTACACCCTTTCGGTAGATTACCCCTGACAAGTCCTTGCGAAGGGGTTAGGTACGGGTACGGCCGCGCTTCTTATGGAATGGTCCAGGGCCCCTGATGGAAACCGAGGCGGCGTGCCCTTAGCCTAAGGCCCCAAGGCCGGAGGTGGCATGCGGAGACGCAACCGTTGGGTACGCACCCTTTTTTGGGGCTCGGTCTTCGGGGTGTTCGCCCTCTTGGGGGTGATCTTCTCCGGGGTGGCGGTGGGGGCCTTTGAACAGCGCACCCTTCCCGTGGCCCAACCTATTCCCTTTAGCCACGCCTTCCATGCCGGGGGGCTTGGCCTTTCCTGCCGTTACTGCCATGCGGCGGTGGAGCACGCTCCCTACGCCGGGCTTCCCCCCACGGAAACCTGCATGACCTGCCACACCTACGTGAAGCCCGATAGCCCCAACCTGGCCCTGGTGCGGGAAAGCTGGGAGACGGGCAAGCCCATAGAGTGGAACCGGGTCATCAACCTGCCGGATTTCGTCTACTTCAACCACGCCGCCCACGTGGCCAAGGGGGTGGGGTGCGCCGAGTGTCACGGCCGGGTGGACCAGATGGCGGTGGTCTACCAGCCCCAGGCCTTCACCATGAAGTTCTGCCTCTCCTGCCACCGGAACCCCGAGGCCCACTTGAGGCCAAAAGAGCAGGTCTTCAACATGGCCTACACCCCCGATCCCGAACTCGGCAAGAAGCTCAAGGAGGTTTACCAGATCCGTTCCCCCGAGGCCCTCACGAGCTGCAACACCTGCCACCGCTAGGAGGCGTATGAAGGAGACGCGCGGTTTTTCCGAAGCCCTGGAAAAGGAGCTCTTCCGGGAAGAGTTTCCCTTTGGCCCCGTGACCCGAAGGGGCGTTTTGGCCTTGGGCCTCTTGAGCCTCGCCGCCTGCACCCCGGTGGTGCGGCGCAAGGGGGTGCCCTACGTGCGCCAGCCCGAGTGGGTGGTGGAGGGGGGAAGGGCGGAGTTCGTCACCGCCTTCCCCCACGCCGGCTTCGCCGAGCCCGTGCGGGTGCGCCACTACCAGGAGCGGCCCCTCTTCCTCACCCCCCTCGAGGCGGCCATGAGCCCTTACCCCCTGGCCTCCCTCTACGCCCTCTACGACCCCGCCCGCAAGGGGAAAGGGCCGGACTGGGAGGGCTTTTTCGCCGCCTGGCGCAAGGCGCTTGGGGAAGGGGAGACCCTCCTCGTCCTCCCTCGGACCACCTCCCCCCGCCTCGAGGGCCTGGTGCGGGAGGCCCTGAGGCGCTACCCCAACCTGCGGGTGGCCCGGTTTGAGGCCTGGAGCCTGGAAAACGTCTACCTGGGGGCCGAGCTCGCCTTCGGGCGCAGGGCCTGGCCCGTTTACCGGCCCGAGCGCGCCGAAACCGTGCTCCTCTTGGACGTGGACCTCCACGAGCACCCCGCAGGCTACCTCTGGGGAAGCGCCCTGGCCCAAAGGCGCCTTCCCCCTATGAACCGCATCTACGCCGTGGAAAGCGGGGCAAGCCTCCTCGGGACCCTGGCGGACCACCGCCTGGCCCTGAAGCCGAGCGGGGTGGAGGCCTTCCTCCTGGACCTGGCCCGGGCCCTCGGGGTGGTTCCGGGAAGCCCTACCTCGGACTACGGCGGCTTCCTCCCCGCCCTGGTGGAGGACCTGGGTAGGGGCGGGGTGGTGCTCCCTGGGGTCCACCTCTCCCCAGGGGCCCAGGCCCTGGCCATGGCGGTGAACGCCCACCTAAGGGCCCCCGTGGCCTATGTGCCCCCGCCCGAGGGGGAGGCGGCCACCCCTAGGGCCTTCCGGGAAGCCGAAGGGGCAAGCCGCCTGGTCTGGGCGGCGGAAGGCCCCCTACCAAGCCTTCAGGGGAAGGCCTTCGCCGCCGTGCTCTCCCTCTACCCCAAGGAGGCACCCCATAGCCTCCCCCTCGCCCACCCCCTGGAGGCCTCCGGCCAGTACCGGGACGCCCAGGGGCGGCTTTGGCCCGCCCAGGCCTTGGTGAAGCCCCTTTGGGGGGGAAAGTCCTTGGAGGAGGTCCTGGCGGGCCTCCTAGGGGAGGAGCTTCCCGCCCTCTCCCCCGAGGAGAAGCGGGCCCTGGCGGAGGGCCGCCCCTTGGCGGAGGCGGAGGCCTTGGCGGTGGCCCTAAGGCCAGGCCTTATGGACCGGCTTCCCCCCTTGCGGGAGGAGGCCCCCCTGGAGCTCACCCTGCGCCCGGACGCCAGCCTTTTTGACGGCCGCTACCGGGAAAACCCCTACCTCCAAGAGCTCCCCCGGCCCCTCACCCGCTTGGTCTGGGACGGGGCCCTCTTGGCGGGGGAGGGGCAGGCGGAGGCCTGGGGGTTTTTGGAGGAGGTGCAGGCCCGGGAGCGCCGGGCCGATCCCCGAAGGCCCCTCCTCCGGGTGCGGGCGGGGGGGCAGGAGGCCCTCCTGCCCCTTTGGCCCTTGCCCCTTTTGCCGGAGGGGAGCTTGGTGGCTTCCCTCGCCCACTTCTTCCACCCGGGAGGGGTGGCCTTCCCGGCGGAGGTCAGCCCCACCGGGCGGGACTACCCCCTGGTTTCCACCCAGTACCACGGCTATTTGGGAGAGGTGGAGGCGGTCCACGTCATGACCGAGAAGGAGGCCTTGAAGGAGCCCAAGGCGGAAAAGCGCCTCTCCTTCTACCCCCCTTGGCCCCAAGGGGAGCACGCCTGGGCCATGACCGTGGACCTAAGCCGCTGCCTGGGGTGCGGGCTTTGCGTCTTGGCCTGCCAGGTGGAGAACAACATCCCCGTGGTGGGGAAGGAGGAGGTGCAGAAGGGGCGGGAGATGCACTGGATCCGCCTGGACCGCTACTTCACCCCCGAAGGGGCTTTGCACCAGCCCGTGATGTGCCAGCACTGCGAGAAGGCCCCTTGCGAGGCGGTCTGCCCGGTGGCGGCCACGGAGCACTCCGATGAGGGGCTAAACCTCATGGTCTACAACCGCTGCGTGGGCACCAAGTACTGCTCCGCCAACTGCCCCTATAAGGCCCGCCGCTTCAACTTCTTCCCCTACGCCGAGCGTTTCGTGGGCCAAGGGGACCCCCGGCGGGCCAAGGAAAGCCCCCTCGCCCTCCTCATGAACCCCGAGGTGACGGTGCGGAGCCGGGGGGTCATGGAGAAGTGCACCTACTGCGTCCAGCGGATAGAGCTCGCCCGGGCCGAGGCCGCCAAAGAGGGGCGCAAGATCCGCACCGGGGAGGTAAGGACCGCCTGCCAGGAGGTCTGCCCGGGGAAGGCCATCCACTTCGGCGACCTCCTGGACCCCGAGGACCCCATCCAGGCCCACCGCAAGGAGGGGCGGCACTACACCCTTTTGGAGGAGGCCAACACCTGGCCCCGCACCACCTACCTGGCCCACCTCAAAAACCCGAACCCGCGCCTAAGGAAGGAGGAGGCCCATGGCTAAGGAACCCCACCCGGACCGCGACCTCATCCAAGGGGAATGGACGGAGAGGAGCTTGGTGGAAAAGCTCTTGGAGCCCGTGGAGAAGCCCCCGCCAAGGCCCTGGAAGGTGGTTTTGGCCGTGGGTTTCGCCCTCACCCTGGCCTGGCTTTACGCCATCTTCGTGACCTTCGTCCAGGGCCTGGGCACCTGGGGCATCAACCAGCCCGTGGCCTGGGGGTACGATATCGTCCACTTCGTCTGGTGGATCGGCATCGGCCACGCTGGGACCCTCATCAGCGCCATCCTGGTTCTCATGCGGCAGAACTGGCGGGACTCCCTCAACCGGGTTACCGAGGCCATGACCCTCTTCGCCGTGCTCTGCGCCGCCACCTACCCCCTCATCCACATGGGCCGGCCACAACACTTCTACTGGGTCATGCCCTACCCCACCCACATGGCCCTCTGGCCCCAGTACAAGAGCCCCCTCTCCTGGGACGTGCTGGCCATCATGACCTACCTCACCATCTCCACCCTCTTCCTCTACCTGGGGCTCATCCCCGACCTGGCCCTTTTGCGGGAGAGGAGCACGGGCTGGCGGAGGAAGCTCTACGGCTGGCTTTCCTTAGGCTGGACGGGGAACGCCGTCCACTGGCAACGCTACCGGGCGGTGTACGTCCTCCTGGCGGGCCTCGCCACCCCCGTGGTCATCTCCGTGCACTCCGTGGTGAGCATGGACTTCGCCTACGGTCTGGTGCCGGGCTGGCACCTCACCGTCTTCCCCCCCTTCTTCGCCGCCGGGGCCATCTACTCGGGCTTCGCCATGGCCCTCACCCTCATCATCCCCTTGCGCCGGTGGTACCGGCTGGAGGGGGTCATCACCGACAGGCACCTGGACTGGATGGCCAAGGTGACCCTGGCCTCGGGGCTCGGGGTGGCCTACATCTACCTTTTGGAAATCTTCATCGCCTGGTATAGCGGGGAGCCGGCGGAGTGGGCCCAGCAGCTTTGGCGCATGACGGGGCCCTACGCCCCCTACTACTGGGCCATGATGCTCATCAACGTGGTCCTCCTCCAGACCCTATGGTTCCCCCGCTTCCGCAAAAACCTCACCTGGCTTTTCCTCTTTTCCATCCTGGCCAACGTGGGCATGTGGCTGGAGCGCTTCGTCATCGTGGTGATCAGCCTCTCCCACGACTTCTTGCCGGGCAACTTCCACCTCTACTACCCCACTTGGGTGGACTGGACGCTTTTCCTGGGGACCATCGGCTTCTTCCTCTTTGGCCTGGCCCTTTTCATCCGGATTTTCCCCCCCATCGCCGTGGCGGAGATGGTCCACCTCTTCCACAAGCTGCGCGGGCACTAGGAGGGCAGGATGCTCTACGGCTACATGGCCTACTTTGATACCCCAGAGGCCTTGCTGTCGGCCCTAAGGGCGCTCAAGAAGGAGGGTTACCGCCGCCTCGAGGCCCTCACCCCGAACCCCGTGGAGGGGATTGAGGAGGTTCTGGGGGGGGATGGGCGCATTCCTTGGGTGGCCTTCTTCCTGGGGGTCCTGGGGGCGGGGCTTGGGCTTTTCCTCCAGGTCTACACCACCCTGGACTACCCCCACAACGCCGGGGGCAAGCCCCTTTTGGGCTGGCCCGCCTTCATCCCCGTGACCTTTGAGCTCACCATCCTCACCATCACCGTGGGCATCTTCCTGTACCTCCTCTACATCAACGGCCTGCCCCTGGCCGCCCACCCGGCGGTGCGGGCTCCCCGGTACGTGGAGGTGCTTCTAGACCGCTACGGGGTCTTCCTCTACGCCACGGACCCCCGCTTTGACCCGGAGGCCACCCGGGCCCTCCTCCAGGCCCTGGGGGCGGAGGTGGAGGAGGTGCGGCGTGATTAGGCTCCTTCTCCTCCTCCCCCTCCTTTCCGCCTGCGGCTGGATGTGGGACCAGCCCAAGGCCAAAGCCTTCCGCCCTGCCCCCCTCCAGGTGGAGGTGCCCGAGGAGCGGGTGCGCTTCGGGGAGAACCTGAACCCCGAGGTGCGCCTTGGGGTGAAGCCGGAAGGGGGCTTTGCGGAAAACCCCTACACCTTCGCCGAGAAAGACCTGGTGCGGGGCAAGGCGCTTTACCAAAGCTTCTGCGCCATCTGCCACGGAATGAGGGGGGAAGGGGATGGCCGGGTCATCCCCTTGGGGGTTCCGAGGCCCCGCTCCTTCCACGACCCCGCCGTGCGGGGAATGCCCGAAGGCTACTTCTACTTCGCCGCCACCAACGGCTTTGGCAGGATGCTTTCCTACAAAAGCCGCATCCCCGAGAGGGAGCGCTGGCTCATCGCCCACTACATCAAGCGCTGCCTCCTGGATGCGGCCTGTCCCAAGGAGGTAATGGATGCAGAGGTCCATTGAGGCGCCCCGCGCTTGGCCTTGGGCCTTGGGCCTAGGGCTTTACGCCCTGGCCTTCCTCTTCGGTGCCCCCGCCGCCTACTTCCCCTTCGCCTTCTTCCTCCTCCTCTCCTTGGGGGCGCTCCTCGTCCTCCTCCTCCACAACGCCCTCACGAGCCGCTGGGGGGTTCCCCTGGAGCCCTACCTCTACCCCTTGGCCCGGCTCCTTCCCCTTATGGGGCTTTTGGGCCTACCCTTTTTCCTCTTCCTGCCCGAGCTTTTCCCCTGGGCGCGGCCCGAGGCCCTTGCCGACCCCATCCTGCGCCACCGCTCGGCCTACCTGAATGCCCCTTTCCTGCTCCTCCGCTACGTCCTCTTTTTCGCCCTCTTCGCCCTTATCCTGGCCCGGCTCCGCCCCGGGGAGCGCCGGGCGGAGGTGGGGGCTTATGGGCTTGCCCTCACCTTCGCCGCCGCCACCTTCCTCACCTACGACCTCTTCAAGAGCCTCGAGGCCCACTTCTACTCCGCCTCCTACGGGGCCATCCTGCTCCTTTCCGCTGTCCTCCTGGCCCTTTCCCTGGCCGTGGCCCTGGCGGTCCGGCGGGGGACGGCGGCCCTTCTGGGCCAGGCCCAAAACCACACCAACCTCCTCCTGGCCTTTTCCATCATCTGGATTTACGTGGAGGCCACCACCCTCATCATCGTCTGGGGCGGTGACCTCCCCCACGAGGTGGAGTTCTACCTGAAGCGCCTGGAGGGCCCCTGGGACGAGGTGGCGGCCTTGTGGGTGGTGGGGGGGTTTTTCCTCCCCTTCCTCTACCTCCTCACCAACCCGCCCAAGCGGGAGGCCCGCTTCCTCCTTCCCGTGGCCCTTTGGATCCCCTTCTTCCGCCTCCTCCACCTGGCCTGGTACCTCCTCCCCGCCTTGGGCCGGGGGGTGGGGGTGGGGGAGGTCCTGGGGTTCCTGGGCCTCGGCCTCCTCTTCGCCACCAGGCTACGCCAGGGCTAGGCGGGGCATTTGCACCTACCTTCACGAGGGGTCCAGGGGGAAACTGGACTTAGGGGTACACGGTATAGGTACCCAAGGAGGTAGAAGATGGCGACGAAGGTTCTGGTCCTGGGAGGCGGTTCGGGCGGCCTGGTGGCGGCCAACAAGGTGAAAAAGCTCCTCGGGAAGGAGGTGGAGGTCACCCTGGTGGACCGGAACGCCTACCACGAGTTCATGCCCGCCTACCCCTGGGTGGCCTTCGGCATGCGGGAGCCCGAGCAGGTGCGTAGGCCCCTCGCCAACCTGGAAAAGCGGGGCATCCAGTACCTCCAGGCCACGGTGGAGGCCCTGGACCCGGCCCACAACAAGGTGAGGACGAGCGCCGGGGAACTTACCTACGATTACCTCATCGTCTCCTTGGGGGCGGAGGCCATGCCTTCCCCCGCCCAGGACGGGTATGCCCCCTGGAGCCTCGAGGGGGCCCTTAGGCTCCGCCAGGCCCTGAAGGACTTCCGGGGCGGCCGGGTGGTGGTGGGGGTTTCCTCCCCCTACTACCCTTGCCCCCCTGCCCCGTACGAGGTGGCGGGCCAGGTGGAGTTCGCCCTCAAGGTGAAGGGGGTGCGGGAGAAGAGCACGGTGGAGGTCTTCCACCTAAACCCGGCGCCCTTGGCGGGTATGGGGCCGGTGATCTCCGGCAAGGTCATGGAGATCCTCCGCGCCAAGGGCATCGCCTTCCACGGGGAGTTTGAGCCGGTGGCCTTTGAGGGGGGCAAGGTGAAGGCCAAGGATGGGCGCGAGCTCGCCTACGACCTCCTCATCCTCACCCCGCCCTTCGCCCCCAACCGGGTGGTGCGGGAATCCCCCCTGGCCGGACCCAACGGCTTCCCCGAGGTGCACAAGTCCACCTTCCGCTCCCCCAAGTTCCCCAACGTCTTCGTCATCGGCGACACGGTGAACCCCTCCCTGATGCTGCCCCCCGCCGGGGTGGTGGCCCACTTCCAGGGGGAGTACGTGGCCGGGGTCATCGCCTCCGACCTCAAGGGGGCCTATATCGGCGAACCCTTCAACCCCGTGGCCATGTGCATCATGGACTTCGGGGACAACGCCCTCCTGCCCCAGTGCTCCTTTGAAAGGCTGCTGGCGGGCACGGGCATGCCCTCCTGCGGCGTGATGGCCGTGGGCAAGTGGGTGCGGGTGACCAAGATGCTCTTTGAGGGCTTCTGGTTCGCCACCCTAATCGAGTAGGAGGGGCCATGGAGAAGACCCTGACGGTGGAGGAACGCCTGGCCCGAATTGAGGAGGTTTTGGAGAAAAGCGGGCTTGGCCTGTTGGCGCAAATAGGCACGGGGGAGACCCTTGCCGAGAACCTGGGCCTCCTTCTAGATCCCAAGAACCTGGAGCTCGTTTCCCTCCTCGCCCGCTTCCTGGACCAGGCGGAGGCCCTGGGGAAGTTGGCGGAAACCCTGGAGAAGCTGGAGAAGTCCGGGGCTTTAGCCTTCCTCGGCCACCTCTCGGAGAACTTCGGCGAGGGCCTGGGGATGCTTATGGAGCCCCAGCTCCTCCGGCTCATCTCCCACGGGGCCAACGTTTTGGACATCCTCTCCCGCATTGAGCCCGCCGCCATCGGCATGATGGCGAGCGCCCTGGAGCGGGGGCTTGCGGAGACCTTCACCCCCGAGACCCTGCGGGAGCCTCCCCGGGTGGGCCTGGCGGGCATCCTCAAGCAACTGGCCGACCCCGAGGTGCAAAAGGCGCTCGGGGTGCTCTTCCTCCTCCTCAAGGCCCTGGGCAAGGCCTTTGGCCACATGAACGAGGACATGAAGGCCCTCGAGGGCCTCATGGCCAAGATGATGAAGAAGTAGCCCTGCCATGGGGGTGGGGGCCGGGAAGCTTCCCGGCCCCTTTTGTGGTAGCCTTTTCCCATGGCCGAGAACCCTGGGGGCCTTTCGGGCGAGGCGCTGCTCCTCCGCATCTTCCTCGGGGAGTCGGACCGGTTTGGGGGCCGCCCCCTTTACGAGGCCATTGTCCTGGAGGCGAAGCGGCGGGGCCTGGCGGGGGCCACGGTGCTCAAGGGCTTCATGGGCTATGGCGCCCATTCCCGCATCCACACCGCCAAGGTCCTCCAGCTTTCCGAGGACCTGCCCGTGGTGGTGGAGATCGTGGATACGGAGGAAAAGGTCCAGGCCTTTTTGCCGGTCCTGGAGGGGATGGTGAGGGAGGGGCTCATCACCTTGGAGAAGGTGCGGGTCCTCCGCTACCAAAGCCGGTAAGCGCCCTTCCTTTTTCCTTGGGCTTTCCCCGCTAGCCTAGGGGTATGGAGCGGATCCCTCCGGGCCAGATCGTCACCGAGCGCTTCCCCATCCTCACCTACGGGGAAGAGCCTAGGGTTACGCCGGAGGAGTGGCGCTTTGGCATCACGGGCCTGGTGGAAGCCCCCTTTACCCTCACCTACCAGGACCTCCTGGCCCTGCCCCAGGTGGAGGTGGTGCGGGACTTCCACTGCGTCACCCGTTGGAGCCGGCTGGACGTGGCCTGGAAGGGGGTGCGGGTCCGGGACCTTTTGGAAAAGGCCCGCCCCAAGCCCGAGGCGGTGGCCGCCTTGGTCCATTCCTACGGGGGTTACACCACCAACCTCCTCCTGGAGGACCTCCTGCGGGAGGATGTGCTCCTGGCCCACACCCTCTTCGGCAAGCCCCTTCCCCCGGAGCGGGGCGGCCCCGTGCGCCTTTTGGTCCCCCATCTCTACGCCTGGAAGAGCGCCAAGTGGGTGCGGGGCATAACGCTCCTAGACCACCTGGAGCTGGGCTTCTGGGAGCGGATGGGCTACCACTGGCGGGGGGATCCCTGGCGGGAGGAGCGCTTCCAGGAGGGCCCCATCCCCGCCGCAAGCCTTAGGTTTCGCAGTAAGAAAACTTGATATAATAGGGCTAAGGAGGTGGGAGGATGGCCCTGAGGGAAGCCCAGGTCAGGGTAGAGGAGGCCTTGCGGGCCTACGAGGCCTGTGTGGAACGGGAGGCCATGGAGTACGGGGAGGAGTACGAGCGGGTCACGTACATGGAGTACGAAGCCCCCGCGCCCGACCCCTGCGCCGAGGCCTTTTCCCGCCTGCTGGCGGCGGTGCGGGCCTACGAGGCGGCGGGGGGAAGGCGGGAGGAGCTGGACCTTAGGGGCAAGGAAGAAAAAGTCTACGAGGCCCTAGACAAGGGATAGGCCCGGGGCCTTCCCTCCTGGAAGTAGAAGGCTTCCCGGTAACCTGCCCGTAGGAGGAGCGCCGCCGCCTCCTGGAAGGCGAAGCCCACCTGGTCCGGCCGGTGGGCGTCCGAGCCCAGGACCACGCCAATGCCAAGCTCCCGGGCCCGCTTTAGAAGGACAAGGGCAGGGTAAACCTCCCGGGCCGGGTTGCGAAGCCCAGCGGTGTTCACATCCAGGAAGAGCCCCGCCTCGGCCACGGCCTTTAGGGCGGGCTCGGCCAGTTCCAAAAGGGCCTCCTCGGGCAAGCGGTGGCCGAACTTCTTGGGCAGGTCCAGGTGGCCGATGGCGTGGAAGAGGCCGCTTTGCGCCGCCCGTTCCACCTCGTGGAAATAGGAGCGGAAGACCTCCTTGAGCTCGCGCCAGGCGTACTCCTCCTGGTGGTCCGGGTGGTCCAGGGGCCAGGCGCCCAGGTAGTGGACGCTCCCGATGACGTAGTCAAAGGGGTAGCTCTTGAGGAGGGTTTGCACGAACGCCTCCGTGCCCGGGTGGAAGTCGGCCTCGAGGCCGATCCCCACATAGAGGTCCGGGTGAAGCTCCCGCACCCGTTCCAGGGCCAGGAGGTAGAAGGGAAGCTCGGAAAGGCGCATGCGGCTTTGGGGGTCGTACCAGGCGGGCATGGGGCTATGGTCGGTGAAGACGAGGCCCCTTAGCCCCACCTTCCTGGCCTGGAAGAGGTACTCCCCCGGGGCCCCTTCCGCATGGCCGCAGAGGGGGGTGTGGACGTGGCTATCCACCATGGGGCCATTCTATCCGGACGAGGCGCCCCTGCCAGGCGTAGGCCACCACCTCTTGGCCTAGGGCCTGGGCCAGGTCCAAGGACAAAAAGGGGTCCTCCTCCGGAGGCCCCGCCTCCTGCACCAAGACAGGGGTGAAGGGGGGAAGGAGGGCGGGGTAGCGTTCTAGGATGCTTTCCACCCGGAAAGCGCCCGCCCAGAGCCGCTTCAGGGCGAAGAGGGCCTCCTGGGGGGTGGGGGCGGGATGGGCCTCCCCTTTCCCTTCCCGGCGGAGGAGAAAAGGCCCTCGGCCCCTTAGCGCCGCCAGGAACGCCTCGGCCCGCTCGGGCAGGAGGTAGCTTTCCCTCACCGCCCGCATGGCCTCTTCGGCGGCCCAGACAAGCCTTTCCTCGTCAATGCGCACGCCGAAAACCCCTTGAAAAAGCCTTTCTATGCGCTCCGGAAGGTTATTTAGGCGGAAAAACTCCTCCTCTAGTCCCGCGACCCAGGTGGGGACCACGGGGAAGCCCAGGGCCTGGGCCCGCCGCAATAGGGCCACTTCCCCTTCCCCTACGGCCTTTTCCAGGGGGATTAGTCCAGGCTCCGCCATAGGTACCACGCCAGGTGGCTCCGGTAGGGGCGGAAGGGCGCGCCAAAGGCGGCTAGGGCCTCGCCCTCCACCCCGAAGAGGGCCTTGGCCGCCCGCCTTAGGCCCAGGTCCCCCACGGGCCAGACATCGGGGCGCCCTAGGCCGAACATGAGGAACATCTCCGCCGTCCAAGGGCCCACGCCCCGCACCTCCTGAAGCCGCGCCTTCACTGCCCCGTCCTCCAGGGCCTCGAGGCCCTCCAGGAGGCCTTCTTGGGCCTTCGCCGCCAGGTCCTTTAGCGCCATCGCCTTGGCCAGGGAAAGCCCCGCCTGGCGTAGGGCCTCGAGGGGGACCTGAAGCACCGCCTCGGGCCTCGGTTCCACCTGTTCCCAAAGCCTTTTGGCGATGGTTTTCGCCGCCTGGGTGGAAAGTTGCTGGGCCACGATGCTTTCCGCCAAGACCCGGAAGGGGTCCCGCTGGGGCACAGGGTGAGGGTGGAAGGGGGCGGGCCCGTAACGCTCCAAGAAGGCCAGAAGGAGGGGGTGCTCAAACAAACCGTACCCCTTCGGCCCGGGTCACCTTGCCCTGGTAGAGGAAGGTGACTTGGCGGAGGGCCGCCTGGAGGTCAAAGGGGGTGAGGGCGCTGGTGGCGTCCTCGGGCAGGACCACCTGGTACCAGCGCAAGGCGGCGGAGCCGGCGGTGTGGAGAACGCAGATGTTGGCCACGGTGCCCGTGACCACCACGTGCTTTACCCCCCATAGGTGCAGGTAGTGGTCCAAGGGGGTGCCGTAGAAGGCATCGTAGCGCACCTTCTGGACGATGAGGTCCCCGGGCTCGGGGCGGAGCTCTTCCAGGATCTCCGCCCCCCAGGTGCCGGCCACGGCGTGCCGGGGCCAGATCTGGAACTCGGGGTCGTCCTCCCGGTGCCAGTCCTGGGTGTAGACCACCCTGGCCCCCGCCGCCCGGGCCCTCTCCAGAAGGAGCCGGATGGCGGGAACGCTCTTCGGGGCGTCGGGCACGAAGAGGGCCCCTTGGGGGTGGGCGAAATCGTTCTGCATGTCCACCACGATGAGGGCCGTTTCCTTGGCGGGCAGATCTAGGCTTTCCACTTTGGGGATCTCGGGAACCTCCACCATACCCCCATTGTGCCACCCTTGACCGGGGGTGGGGGAGGGGCTACACTCCTATAGCATGAAAATACGGGACCTCCTCAAAAGCCGCCAGGGGCCCCTTTTCTCCTTTGAGTTCTTCCCCCCCAAGACGGCGGAGGGGGAGGAGGCGCTTTTCCGCACCATGGCCGAGCTCAAGGCCTTCCGCCCCGCCTTCGTGTCCATCACCTACGGGGCCATGGGGAGCACCCGGGAAAGGAGCGTGGCCTGGGCGAGGAGGATTTTGGAGCTCGGCCTAACCCCCCTGGCCCACCTCACCGTGGCCGGGCAGAGCCGGGAAGAGGTGGAGGAGGTCCTAGGGCGCTTCGTGGAAAGCGGGGTGGAAAACCTCCTTGCCCTCCGGGGGGACCCGCCCCAGGGGGAGCGGGTCTTCCGGCCCCATCCCAAAGGCTTCCGCTACGCCGCCGAGCTCGTAGCCCTCATTCGGGGGCGCTACGGGGAGAGGGTTTCCGTGGGCGGGGCTGCCTACCCGGAAGGCCACCCGGAAAGCGAAAGCCTTCAGGCTGACCTCCGCCACTTCAAGGCCAAGGTGGAGGCTGGCTTGGACTTCGCCATCACCCAGCTTTTCTTCAACAACGCCCACTACTTCGGCTTCCTGGAGCGGGCCCGGCGCATGGGCATCCACATCCCCATCCTCCCCGGCATCATGCCCATCACCAACTACGCCCAGCTCCGCCGCTTCACCGAGGTCTGCGGGGCCAGCATCCCTGGGCCCCTCCTTTCCCAACTGGAGCGCCACCAGGACGACCCCAAGGCCGTCCTGGAGATCGGGGTGGACCACGCCGTCCGCCAGGTGGCGGAGCTTCTAGAAGCCGGGGTGGAGGGGGTCCACTTCTACACCCTGAACAAAAGCCCCGCCACCCGCATGGTCCTGGAAAGGCTCGGCTTCCGCCCGGTGGCCTAGACCTCCACCCCCTCGCTGAAGGTCCCGAGCGCCACCTCCTGCCCCCGGAGGGCGAGGAGCTTGCCCAGGGCTAAAAGCTTCTCCTCTTCCCCGTGGACCAGGACCACCCGGGGTTGGCCTTCAAGCCAGTCCAAAAGCTCGTCCTGCCCCGCGTGGCCGGAGAAACCGCCCAGGGTGTGCACCTCGGCCCTAAGGGGCACCTCCTGCCCCAGGATGCGCACCCGCTCGGGCCGGGCGATGATCTCCGCTCCCAGGCCCCCTCGAGGCTGGTACCCCACGAAGACCAAGGCGTTTCGGGGATCGGCTAGCCCATGCTTCAGGTGGTGCAGGATCCTTCCCCCCGAAAGCATCCCGCTTCCCGCAATGACCACCATGGGCCCGGGTTCTTGAGCCAAGGCCCGGGACTCCTCCGCGCTTTCCACCACCCGTAGCGTCCGGGGACGGAAAGGGTTCTTCCCTTGGAGGAAGTAGGCCTGCACCTCCTCGCTAAGGTAGCGCACGAGCCTCGGGTAGAGCTCCAAAACCCGCTCCGCCATGGGGGAGTCCAGGAGGATGGGGGCCTTGGGGAGGCGGTGGCCGTTCTCGTAAAGGAGGAAAAGGATTTCCTGCGCCCGCTCCACGGCGAAGGAGGGGATGAAGACCTTCCCGCCCCGGCCCAGGACCCGCTCCAAAATCTCCAAAAACTCCACCACCGTGGCGGCGAAAGGGCGGTGAGGCCGATCGCCGTAGGTGCCTTCGCAGAGGACCAAATCCGCCTTGGGGGGAAGGGAGGGGTCGGGGAGCACCACCTTCTCGCGGTTACCCAGGTCCCCGCTATACACGAAGGTCTTCCCCTCCCCTTGGGCCACCACAAAGGCGCTCCCCGGCAGATGCCCCGCCTGGGAGAAGGAGAGGGTGAGGTCGCCTAGACGGAGCCACTCCCCGTACTCCAGGGGCTTGGCGTGGCGGAAGACCTCCTCCACGTCCTCCTCCTCAAAGAAGGGCCTTTCCATGACCTTCAGGGCGTCCTCCAGGACGATGCGCATCAGGAGGAAGGTGGCCTTGGTGGCGTACACGGGTCCGCGAAACCCCTCGCGGAAGAGCCGGGGGAGGCGGCCCACGTGGTCTAGGTGGGCGTGGGTGAGGATTACCGCCTCCACCTCCTTGGGGTCAAAGCCGAAGGGGGCGTGGTTTTTTTCCTCCTCCTTGCCCTGGAACATGCCGCAGTCCAAAAGCACCCGCCTCCCCTCGGCCAGAAGGAGGTGGCAGCTTCCCGTCACCTCCCGGGCGGCGCCAAAAGGTACGATGCGCATGCCCTTATCTTGACACTCACCCTGGGGTGTGTTAGCCTATTCCCTCGGACAGGGTCCCATCCCCGGTCCTGCCACCCTAGCTCAACAGGCAGAGCACCCGACTTGTAATCGGGGGGTTGGGGGTTCAACTCCCCTGGGTGGCTCCAAAGGAGGGCGTGGGCAGGTGCCCGAGCGGCCAAAGGGGACGGTCTGTAAAACCGTTGGCGCACGCCTACGCTGGTTCGAATCCAGCCCTGCCCACCAAACGGTGTGCCTAAGCACACCCCCATGCGGGAGTAGCTCAGTTGGTAGAGCATCGGCTTCCCAAGCCGAGGGTCGCGGGTTCGAGTCCCGTCTCCCGCTCCACGAGCTCGCGTAGCTCAGCAGGTAGAGCACACCCTTGGTAAGGGTGAGGTCGCCGGTTCGAGCCCGGCCGCGAGCTCCACTTTTTTGTCTGCCCTGGGCCTTAGGCCCCCAGGGCGGCCTTTGCGTGCAAGAAAAGAGGAGGAACCATGGCCAAGGGCGAGTTTATCCGGACGAAGCCTCACGTGAACGTGGGGACGATTGGGCACGTGGACCACGGGAAGACGACGTTGACGGCGGCGTTGACGTTTGTGACTGCGGCGGAGAACCCGAATGTAGAGGTGAAGGATTACGGGGAGATTGACAAGGCGCCGGAGGAGCGTGCGCGGGGGATAACGATCAACACGGCGCACGTGGAGTACGAGACGGCGAAGCGGCACTATTCGCACGTGGACTGCCCGGGACATGCGGACTACATCAAGAACATGATCACGGGTGCGGCGCAGATGGACGGGGCGATTTTGGTGGTATCGGCGGCGGATGGGCCGATGCCGCAGACGCGGGAGCACATTTTGTTGGCACGGCAGGTGGGGGTCCCGTACATTGTGGTGTTCATGAACAAGGTGGACATGGTGGACGACCCCGAGTTGTTGGACTTGGTGGAGATGGAGGTACGGGACCTTTTGAACCAGTACGAGTTTCCTGGGGATGAGGTGCCGGTGATCCGGGGGAGTGCGTTGTTGGCGTTGGAGCAGATGCACCGCAATCCTCAGACGAAGCGTGGGGAGAACGAGTGGGTGGATCGGATTTGGGAGTTGTTGGACGCGATTGACGAGTACATTCCGACGCCGCAGCGGGACGTGGACAAGCCGTTCTTGATGCCGGTGGAGGACGTGTTTACGATTACTGGGCGCGGGACGGTGGCGACGGGTCGGATTGAGCGGGGAAAGGTGAAGGTTGGGGACGAGGTGGAGATTGTGGGTTTGTCTGCGGAGACGCGTCGGACGGTGGTGACGGGTGTGGAGATGCACCGGAAGACGCTGCAGGAGGGGATAGCTGGGGACAATGTGGGGTTGTTGTTGCGTGGTGTGAGCCGGGAGGAGGTGGAGCGGGGGCAGGTGTTGGCGAAGCCTGGGAGCATTACGCCGCACACGAAGTTTGAGGCCTCCGTGTATGTTTTGAAGAAGGAGGAGGGTGGGAGGCACACGGGGTTTTTTTCTGGGTACCGTCCGCAGTTTTACTTTCGGACGACGGATGTGACGGGTGTGGTGCAGTTGCCCTCGGGCGTGGAGATGGTGATGCCTGGGGACAATGTGACGTTTACGGTGGAGTTGATCAAGCCGGTGGCGTTGGAGGAGGGTTTGCGGTTTGCCATCCGTGAGGGTGGGCGGACCGTGGGTGCCGGCGTGGTCACCAAAATCCTGGAGTGAG